>CALJTZ010000307.1 GCA_937975655.1 uncultured Synechococcus sp.
GAGGTTGCTCGGGTGGGAACTCCGGAACAAATGGAGAAGGCAACCAAGCTCATCGATGAGGCTGCGAAAAAACTTTCCTCCATCGTGACCCACAATTAAGGGGTGGGTAACCCCGAGGCAGGTATTGCTAGCGAGCCATTGAGTGCTCGCGCCGCTCGCGCGCGCTATCGACGAATCCTGCGCTTTGCCGCTCTCCACCTTGCTTCCCTGTGGTGGTTTGAGCTGGTGTTGCCTCGGTTTGGTCTGAATTCCATCGCCAACAAGACCCGGACCAAGCGTCTGCAACGCATTGCGAGAAGCTTTCAAAAGCTCGCACTGGACCTCAGTGGACTCCTGATCAAGCTAGGGCAGTTCATGTCCACTCGTCTGGATATCCTCCCCGCGGAAATAACCAAAGAACTTGAAGGACTGCAGGACGAAGTCCCCGCCGTGGACTTCGCGCTTATTCGAGCGATGGCGGAGAGTGAACTAGGCCTCCCGCTCGAACAGGTCTTTGCCTCCGTTGAGTCCACTCCTCTGGCAGCAGCTTCACTAGGCCAAGTTCACCGCGCAGTCTTGTCAGATGGCGAAGCAGCAGAGCTCGGATTTGCCAACGTTGTTCTGAAAATCCAACGGCCCGGCATTGACGGCATTGTCGAGGTGGACCTCAGTGCGCTGCGTCGCGTTGCCGGCTGGCTCAGCCGAATTCGTCTGGTCAATCGCCGAGCCGATGCACCTGCCCTGATGGACGAATTCGCGGCAACCTGCCTTGAAGAGATCGACTACCTCAATGAGGCGGCCAATGCTGAGCGCTTCGCGGAGAACTTCGCCGACAACCCACGTGTTCGTGTCCCTGGTGTTGTGTGGGAGCGATCCACTCGTCGGGTTCTGGTTCAAGAAGATGTCACCAACATCAAGATCACAGACCTTGATGCGCTGCGTGCTGTGGGAATTGATCCTGCCCAGGTTGCTGATGAATTCGCCGCCATCATGTTTGATCAGGTGTTCATCCACGGCTTCTTCCACGCCGATCCCCACCCCGGCAACCTGCTGGCCCTGCCCGATGGACGCCTGGCCTACCTCGATTTCGGCATGATGAGCGAGGTGAGCCGCGAGAGCCGCACCGGCCTAATCCAGGCGGTGGTGCACCTGGTGAATCGCAATTTCGGCAAGCTCAGCAAGGATTTTGTGAGCCTCGGCTTCCTGGCGGAAGACGTGAACCTCGAGCCGATCGTGCCGGCCTTTGAGGGAGTGTTCGGCCAGGCCATGGAGATGGGCGTCAGCCGCATGGACTTCAAGGCCGTCACCGACGACCTCTCGGGGGTGATGTATCGCTTCCCCTTCCGGGTACCGCCCTACTACGCCCTGATCATTCGCTCCCTGGTCACCCTGGAGGGCATCGCCCTGAGCGTGGACCCGGATTTCAAGATCCTCGGCGCCGCCTACCCCTACTTCGCCCGGCGGCTGATGGAAGACCCCGATCCCCAGCTGCGCAACAGTCTCAAGGAAATGCTGTTCGATGGCGAGATCTTCCGCTGGCAGCGGCTCGACAACCTGATCAGCAGCGCCGCCAGTGGCGCCCAGCTCGATCTCGATGGCCTGCTGGATCAGGTGCTGGATTTCCTGTTCTCCCCCAAGGCCGGCCTGCTGCGCAGCCAGCTGGTGGAGGCTGCGGTGAACCAGATGGATGCCCTGGGCTGGCAAACCGCCCTGCGCCTGAGCCAGCGGCTACCGCGGCCGCTGCAGCCCCCGGGCCTGCGGGACCGGGGGCCCATCAGCAGCAGCGATTTGGAACTGCTCTCCCTCGAGCCGATCCAACGGCTGGTGGGGATCCTGCAGCAGCTACCGGGCTTCGAACCGCAGCTGCTGCTCAAGCGGCTGCCGCGGCTGCTGCAGGAAAGCGAACTGCGCCAGATGGGCCTCGAGCTGGCCCGCGGCCTGGCCGAGCGGAGCATGGTGCGGCTGGTGCGCGATGTGCTGGTGGGTCCGGCCGTTCGCTGAACCGGCCTACTGTCAGAGAACGCAACCACCCCGATCACCCATGGCCATGCCCAAACGCCAGCGTCTGGCTGCAGCCCTGCTGGGCCTCAGCCTGGCGGTTGGCGGTGGCAGCCCGGCCGCCCTGGCCGCCGAAAACCTGGTGTTCGTGAGCGGTGCCTTCCGGCGCTCCATCTCCGTGGCCGACATGGAGTATCTGGCCCAAACCGGCCAGGCCCGCGGCCTGCTGGCCGATGTGCTGGCCATCGCCAAGCAGCAGCCTCAGGAGATGGCGAAGCTGCTGAAGATGGAGCTGAGCCTGCCGATCGTGCTCACCAGCCGCTTGCTGAGCACCCGCATCGGTGAGGCGATCCTGGCCCGTGTGGGCCGGATCGTGTATCCGCTAAAAGCCAGTTCCGTGGGGGTGCCGGCCCTCAGAGCCGCCGTGATCAACGGCCTGGCCCAGGGCGATGGCCGCCTCTCCGCCATCGGCTTCCTCAAGGCCTATCCCACCGACGAGATGGAGGTGAGCATTCCGGCCTTGTTGGCCGTGATGCAAAAAGCCAGCTCCGTGAGCGAGTTGGTGAAATTCTTCTCCGAATCCCCCCTCGATGGCCTGCGGGGGGCCCAGAGCAAGGCCGGCGACACACCTGCCCAGAAACAGGGCTCCTGATCCGGGTTGAAACCTGCGCCGTAGATTCGGCTTCAGCCTTCCCCTGCGCCCGTGCCCCTGCTGCCCTTCAGACGCCGCCCGGCCATGCAGGACTGGCCGGGCCTGATCGAGGGCTACCGCCGCTGGCTGCCGGTGTCGGACAAGACACCCGTGATCACCCTGCGCGAGGGTGCTACGCCGCTAATCCCGGCACCGGTGATCGCCGAGCGCATCGGCAAGGGCGTGAAGGTGTTCCTCAAATACGACGGCCTCAACCCCACGGGTTCCTTCAAGGACCGGGGCATGACCATGGCCATCAGCAAGGCCAAGGAAGCGGGCTCGGAGGCGGTGATCTGCGCCAGCACAGGCAACACCTCCGCCGCCGCGGCCGCCTATGCCCGCCGCGGCGGCATGCGGGCCTTCGTGCTGATCCCCGATGGCTACGTGGCCCAGGGCAAGCTGGCC
>CALJTZ010000308.1 GCA_937975655.1 uncultured Synechococcus sp.
AGGGGCGGAAGCCGGCGGGCTCAATTAGACGCACTTGGTTGCCGCGGGCTGTGAACTCACGACCTTGGTCGCTCTGCACCACCACTCGACCACCAGATTTGACGCGGATCACCCGGGCACGAACCCAGCCGAGGGCTGCGGATTCGAGAACCTTGACCACATCACCGGGCTGTAGATCCAACTCCATGTCCGGAACCAAGAGACTGCAGGGAAGGGACATCGAACGCGCCGTGGAGGACTTGAACCCCCGACATCAGGTTTTGGAGACCTGCGTTCTACCAACTGAACTAACGGCGCAGGGCCGATGCCTCCGGGAAGCACAGACGGGAAAATCCCGAACTGTGAATCAGCGGTCGAAGCGCTGCTTCACGCGAGTGGCTTTACCCACCCGGTCGCGCAGATAGAAGAGCTTCGCTCGACGCACCTTACCGCGGCGCTCCACTTTCACGGAAGCCACTTGGGGACTGTGCAGCATGAAGACACGCTCCACGCCGATGCCCTGGAAGATACGACGCACGGTGATGGTCTCGTTGAGACCGCCGTGGCGCTTGGCGATCACCACGCCCTCGTAGGGCTGAATGCGTTCCTTGTTGCCCTCGCTGATGCGCACGCCCACCCGGACGGTGTCGCCCACGTAGATCTCCGGCAGGTCGCTCTTGAGCTGCTCGGCCTCAAAGGCGCGCATCAGTTCATGGGCGCTCAGCTTGCCGGTGGTGGCCTCGGTGGCTGCCTGCTTGGGGGCGTCCTCCACAGCAACAGCGGTGGCCGTGTCCGCCTGTGCCTCGGCTGCGGTTTCGTTGATGTCTTCGTTCATGTCCTTGGATTCCGCTGCCATCCCAGCTCCGAAAAACGCCTGGCCAAACAGCGAGTGTACCGGCTCAGGGTGCCGGCGCCTTCTGGCCCTCCTTTCGCCCCCAGCGCTGGCTCAGCATCAGGGCGCCGCTGCCCAGCATCCACAGCAGTCCCAGGCCGTTGAGCAGCACATAAAGAGGTTCGGCCACCGGGCCCAGCCACTCCCCCTCGTGCAGCACCATCAGCCAGTGCACCTGGTCGCGCCCGAGGCCGCCCCAGTCCTTCAGCAGCCGGTAGCCCATGCCTGACAGCACCGTGAGCAGCAGGGGGGTGAGCACCAGCGGGGCCAGGGCGGCGTGGGCCTTGCGGAGCTGGGCCAGGTTCAGCGCCATGCCGGCGGAGGCAGAGCCAGGGCCCAAGGTTCTAACTTGATTTCAAGGGCTTGCGCGCACTCCGATGAACCTCTTCGCCGATCTGCTGGCGGCCTCCACCAAGGCCGCTGCCCAGGACTCGGCCCCGGTGGCCACCCAGACAGGGCCGCGGATCCAGAAGAGTCGGCGGGGCGTGGAGATCAAATCCGCCCGGGAAATCGACACTATGCGTCGGGCCAGCCGCATCGTGGCCACGGTGTTGCGCGAAATCCTGGAGATGGCGGCCCCCGGCATGACCACCGGCGACCTGGACCGCCACGCCGAGAAGCGCATCCGTGAGATGGGCGCTACCCCCAGCTTCAAGGGCTATCACGGTTTTCCCGCCAGCATCTGTGCCTCGATCAACAACGAGGTGGTGCACGGCATCCCCAGCAACAAGCGCGTGATCAAGGCCGGCGACCTGGTGAAGATCGACACCGGGGCCTACTTCGATGGCTACCACGGCGATAGCTGCGTGAGCCTCTGCGTCGGTGAGGGGGCCAGCCAGGAGGCCCAGACCCTCTGCCGGGTGGCCCAGGAATCGTTGATGCAGGGCCTGGCCAAGATCAAGGCCGGCAACACCCTGCTGGATATCGCCGGTGCCGTGCAGGATCACGTGGAAGCCCATGGCTTCGCGGTGGTGGAGGACTACACGGGCCACGGCGTGGGCCGCAACCTGCACGAGGAGCCCTCGGTGTTCAACTACCGCACCCGCGAGCTGCCCAACATGAAGCTCCGTCCCGGCATGACCCTGGCGGTGGAGCCGATCCTCAACGCCGGCAGCAAGGCCTGCCGCACCCTGAAAGACCGCTGGACCGTGGTGACCGTGGATGGCAGCTGGTCGGCCCAGTGGGAGCACACCATTGCCGTCACCAGTGACGGCTGCGAGATCCTCACTGACCGCGACTTCTCATAGGGACGCGCCTCAGGCCTGTGTGAGGGCCCGGAAGTAGAGCCAGCGGGACAGGGTGGCCAGCGGCATCAACACGTAGGTGAGCGGGTTGGGGGTCACGATCACCAGCCCGCAATTCCACCGCACCTGCCGCAGGATTTCCCGGGCCACAAAATCGGCGCTCATCAGTCCGATGGGATTGAGGGCGGAGCGGAAGGGGCCGAGTACCAGCCGCCGGATGCGCAGCTGCGGGTTTGCCAGATCGAGGCTGCGCAGGCTCAGCAGCTGCCCCTGCAGCCGTTTGCTGATCTCGTAGAGGGGGCTTACGGCCGTCTGGATCTCCGCCTCGGAGGTGTTCACCCAGATCTCGCGGCAGCGGCCAGGGGTGCTGGGCAACGCAGCGAACAGTTCCAGCAGGCGCCAGCTGCTGAGGGCATTCACCTCCAGGGATTGCAGCACCGCCTCGGGGCTGCGGTTGCCATGCACGTTGAGGCCATGGTTGATCACCAGCACGTCCACTGCCTCCAGGGCCGTGGCCAGGGCCTGCTCCTCGCCGCAGCGCCAGCTCAGTTGTTGGAGGGGGATCGGCTGGCCGTCCACCCCGGTGGCCAGCACAGGCTTCTGGCCGCTGCTGAGCGCCACCAGCTGGGCCCCCTGCTGGTGCAGTTGCCGCAGCAGCGCCTGGCCCAGGCTGCCGCTCGCCCCGGTCACGGCCACGGTGCGTCCCTGCAGGGCTCCGGCTGTCTGGGGCATGGAGGGATGGCGATGGCGCCAGCTTGCGTCATTCTCGGGGGAGCACGGCAGAGCTGAATGTCCGCGGCCCTGGTGGCCCTGTTCGCGCCCTATTGCGATGGGGCCAATCGGGCTGAGCAACTCGAGCAGGCGCTACAGCTCCTGGCCGGCGGCACGTTGGAGGGGTTTCGCCGTTTGCGGCCTGAGGGCGGCCATCGCTTCCAGCTCACCTGGCAGGCCGCCCGTTCACCACTGGAGTTGAGCCCCTGCACGCTGTGCTTCCCGGCCACGCCGGAGGTGCACTACGGCTTCGATCTGCCCACCCATCACCTGGTGCAGTGGCTGATGGATTGGCTGGCCCAGGGTGGCGCCGAGGCCGCTCCTGACGGCCATCCCGCCGATCTACCGGCCAGCTTCTGGCAGTGGTTGCTGTTGGGGGCGACTCCCCCAGCAGCTCCGGCCTAGATTCGGTCCCACCAGCACCCTGCGCATGGGCCCAGCCAGCTCAGCTCCAACCGGCACGGCCCTGTTGGTGGGCTCCTGTGAGGCCTTCAGCGGCAAGTCCGCCGTGGTGCTCGGCCTGGCACGGCAGCTGCTGCAGCGGGGGGTGGTGGTGCGCTTCGGCAAGCCCCTGGCCACCACCGCCGAGGGTACCTGGTCATAGAGGCCCGTGGACCGTTCCAGGGCCTGGGCAAACA
>CALJTZ010000309.1 GCA_937975655.1 uncultured Synechococcus sp.
CGCTCCGAAGTCGGTCGTGGCCTCCGCCACGGTGAACTGGGACCCGATCGACCAGACGGTGCTCGCCAACGAACAGGTGGACAGCGAGGGCCGCTCCTGGCGCTCAGGCGCCCTCGTGGAAAAACGGAAGCTGCGCCAGTGGTTCCTAAAGATCACCGCCTACGCCGATCAGCTGCTGGACGACCTGCCCAAGCTCGAGGGCTGGCCGGAGCGGGTACGCACCATGCAGGCCAACTGGATCGGCCGCAGCACCGGCGCGGAACTCACCTTCCCGGTGGTGGATGCCGATGGCCACGACACCGCTGAGAGCATCACGGTGTTCACCACCCGGCCGGACACGATTTTCGGCGCTAGCTACGTGGTGCTGGCCCCCGAGCACCCGCTGGTGGCCCGGCTCACTACCGCGGATCAGGCGATCCATGTGGAGGCCTTCTGCGATCTGGTGAGCCGGCAGAGCGAACTGGAACGCACCGCAGACGACAAGCCCAAGCGGGGCGTGGCCATCGGCGCCCAGGTGCGCAACCCCGCCAACGGCGAGCTGATTCCCCTGTGGATCGCCGACTACGTGCTGGCCGAGTACGGCACCGGTGCCGTGATGGGGGTGCCCGCCCACGACCAGCGCGACTTTGTGTTCGCCCGCCAGTACGAACTGCCGGTGCGCCAGGTGATCATCCCCGAAGGCAGTGATGAACACGCCTATGAGGGCGGCGCCTGGACCGAGGCCGGCGTGCTGATCCACTCCGGCCGTTTTGATGGCCTGCCCAGCGTTGAGGCCAAAACCGCCATCACCGCCGCGGCGGAAGCAGAGGGCTGGGGCCAGGGCAAGGTGCAGTTCCGCCTGCGCGACTGGCTGATCTCCCGCCAGCGCTACTGGGGCTGCCCGATCCCGGTAATCCACTGCGACAGCTGCGGCGTGGTGCCGGTGCCGGTCGAGCAGTTGCCGGTGGAGCTTCCCCGCGATGTGGCCTTCTCCGGCAAGGGCGGCTCACCTCTTGCCCAGCTCGAGAGCTGGTGGCGCGTGGATTGCCCCTGCTGCGGCCAGCCGGCGCGGCGCGAAACCGACACCATGGACACCTTCATGTGTTCCAGCTGGTACTTCCTGCGCTACAGCGATCCCCACAACACAGCCCTGCCCTTCACCCGCGAGGCGGTGGATTCCTGGTTACCGGTGGATCAGTACGTGGGCGGCATCGAGCACGCCATCCTGCACCTGCTCTATTCCCGCTTCTTCACCAAGGTGCTGCGCGATCGGGGCCTGCTGAGCTTCGATGAGCCGTTCCAGCACCTGCTGACCCAGGGCATGGTGCAGGGCATCACCTACAAGAACTCCCACACCGGCAAATACATCGCCCCGGCCGATGTGGCCGACCCCAGCGATCCCCGCGACCCGGTCACGGGGGATCCCCTGGAGACGTTCTACGAAAAGATGTCGAAGTCGAAGTACAACGGTGTGGATCCCGCCGTGGTGATCGACAAGTACGGCGCCGACACCGCCCGCATGTTCATCCTGTTCAAGGCACCGCCCGAGAAGGATCTCGAGTGGGATGACGCCGATGTGGAGGGTCAGTTCCGCTTCCTGCAGCGCCTCTGGCGCCTGGTGGATGGGGCCTGTCAGCGCGGGCTGAGCCTGGCCGATGGGGCCGGTGATCAGGCGGTGGTGAAACAGACCCTGGCCACTGCGATATCGAGCGGTGGCCTGAATGCCGATGAACAGGACTTGCGCCGGGCGGTCCACACCGCCATCAAGGAAATCAGCGCCGACCTGGATGGCGACTACCAGTTCAACACCGCCGTGTCGGAACTGATGAAGCTGAGCAATGCCATGGCGTCCCACCTGGAGGGCTGCAGCGCGCCACTGGCCTGTGAAGCGCTGCGCACGCTGGTGATCCTGCTGGCCCCGTTCGCCCCCCACCTGGCGGAGGAGCTGTGGCTGAAGCTGGCGGGGCGCAGCGAGCAGGATCCCTTAGTCTGTAGAAGTGTGCATTGCCAGGCCTGGCCGCTCCTGGATGCCGCGGCGCTGGTGCGCGACACCGTGGAACTGGTAATTCAAGTGAAAGGCAAGGTGCGGGGCAGCTTGGAGGTGCCTGCCGACGCCGACAAGACCACCCTCGAGCAGCTCGCCTTGGCCAGCGACATCGCCGCCAAGTGGCTGGAGGGCAAAGCCCCCAGCCGCGTGATCGTCGTGCCGGGCAAGCTGGTGAACCTGGTGCCCTAGCACCCTGGGGGAACCCTGATGTCGGTGATGCGTTCCATGGCGATGCGTCCTGTACGCGCGGTGCTGCTCGTGCTCACCTCGGCCACGGTGGTTCTGGCCAGCACCAGTGGCTGCATGGGCCAGGCCACCTCTCCGCCGCCCCCGAGGGCCGGGAGTGCGGTGGCATCCAGTGGGGCCAACGCAGCCGGCCCTGGCCATCCCTATCCCCAGGTTCCCAGCGGCAGCCGTGCGATTGCCGAGCGCCTGGCCTGGCTGGAGCCCGCCATCCGCAACCCGGCCACAGCGGCGGCAGACCTACCCCAGCTGGCCCATCAGCAGCAGGTGATCTACCGGCAGCTCAGCCATCAGCCCAGGCTGAGCGCAGAGGTGCGCCGCGCCTTGCCGGCCCGCTGGCAGTCGGTGTTCGACCACCATCTGGCCGCACGCCGTGAATTTCTGGCCATGCACCGTGGCCCCAAGGCCACCCGGCTACCGGCCTGGCGCATCATCCCGCCGGAACCCGCAGAGCGTCTGTTGAGCCACTACCGCAAGGCAGCAGCGGCCACGGGGATCGACTGGCAGGTGCTGGCGGCGGTGAACCTGGTGGAAACGGGCATGGGACGGATCGATGGCCTGTCGGTGGCCAATGCCCAGGGCCCCATGCAGTTCCTTCCCAGCACCTGGGCCGAGTCGGGCATCGGCAGCGGCAGCATCCGCAATCCCCATGATGCGATTCAGGCTGCAGCCCGTTATCTCGTGCGGCGAGGCGGGCTCCGGGACATCCGCCAGGGGTTGTGGGGCTACAACAACAGCCCGCACTACGGCAGGGCCGTGCTGCACTACGCCCAGCTGCTCAAGGACGATCCCCAGGCCTTCCGCGGCCTCTACCACTGGCAGATTCACGTGCCCACCCAAGCCGGCGATCTCTGGTTGGCGGAGGGTTACAACCGCAAGGCACCCATCGCGGTGAGTGCCTACATCCAGCGGGTTCCCGGTAGCTTGCCGCCCCGCTGATCAGCGTTTGCCGCAGATCAGTCGTGCAGGAACACGAGGCTGTCGGGCCGGCCCCAATCGCCCCGGGCATCGATGTGACGACGATTGGCGCACAGGTGCCGGAGAATCCAGTAGAGGGGATCCGGTGATTGGAGCCCCATCAGCTCCTGCAGCTCGGCGAGGGTGTGCTCACGCTTGTCTGCCATGCACTGCTCCAGACGCACCTGCAGATCCAGCAGGGCGGCTGCGGCCTTCTTGCCGGCCTCAACGCCGGGCTGGTGGTAGGCGTTCACATTCACGAGTTCGCCGTAGAGCCCCACGGCCCGTTCGAACAGGGCGATCAGCGCCCCCAGGCTGTGTTCGTTGAGCCGCTGCATGGTGATGCTGAGGTTCTGCCGGCCCTCATCCGTGAGGGCCGCCCTGGTGCCCTGCAGGAATCCATCGAGAAAGTCTCCGGGGTTCTCCCCCTCCAGCGGTGGAATGTCACCTGGATCCTCCAGCACTTCCACAAAGGTCACAAAGAAGTTGTCGACCCCATCGCGCAGCTGCTGCACGTAGGCGTGCTGATCGGTGGACCCCTTGTTGCCATAGACCGCCAGGCCTTGGTGCACCACCTCGCCGTCGCGGTTGAGCTTCTTGCCCAGGGACTCCATCACCAGCTGCTGGAGGTAGCGGCTGAACACCTCCAGGCGGTCGCGATAAGGCAACACGACCATGTCCCGCCGGCCCTTGCCGCCGCCGGCCGCATACCAGGCCGCCGCCAGTAGAGCAGCGGGATTGCGCTCCAGATCCGGATGCCGCGTCACGGCATCCATGGCCTGGGCACCGGCGAGGAAGGCGCGGATATCGCTGCCGATCAACACGCCCGGCAAGAGCCCAACGGCACTGGTGACGCTGGTGCGCCCCCCCACCCAATCGAACATGTCGAACCGCGCGAGCCAATCACCGGATTCGGCCTCCTGGTCGAGACGGCTGCCCGCCATGGTGATGGCCACGGCCTGCCGCATCCAGTTGCCGCCGTGGGCTTCCACGGCACGGCGAGCCTGCATCATGCCGATATGGTCGGCCGCCTTCATCTCGAGCGCGTTGACGAAGCCTTCCGGCAGCTGCTCCGGGTCGCCGCCGAGCTCCTGCCACATGCGC
>CALJTZ010000310.1 GCA_937975655.1 uncultured Synechococcus sp.
CCACGCACAGGCTGCAACCGGTGCAGTCCTCCCCGGCCACCTGGATGGTGAAGCGTTGCCCCTGGAAGTGGTGATCGCGGGCGGGTGCCGAGCGGAAGCCATCGGGGCCGCCGGCGAGGGCCGCAGGCTCCACCACCGTGGCGCGGATCACGGCATGGGGGCACACCATCAGGCACTTGCCGCACTGCACGCACAGGTCGGGCTCCCAGACCGGGATCGCCTCGGCGATGTTGCGTTTCTCCCACTGGGCCGTGCCGCTGGCAAAGCTGCCGTCGCAGGGGAGGGCGCTCACTGGCAGGGCATCGGCCCGGCGTTGCAGCTGGGGCAGCACCAGCTCTCGCACCACCGCGGGTGCCGTGGCCAGGTGGGCAGGGCAGGGGATCGGCGCAGGGGCCATGGCCCCCGGATCGATGGCTCCAGGGGTGGGCGTGATCTCCCGCAGGCCGCCGAGGGCCGCCTCCGCCGCCGCCAGGTTGCGGGCCACGATCGCCTCCCCCTTGTGGCCATAGCTGTGCTGGATGGCGCTGCGGATCGCGCTGAGGGCCGCCGGCATCGCCATCACCTTGGCCACGGCGAAGAATCCCACCTGCATCACCGTGTTGATGGTGTGCCCCAGGCCGTGCTCTTGGGCGATGGCTGAAGCATTGAGCGCGAATACCCGCAGGCCCTTGGCCTGGATCTGGGCCTGGACCCGTGCGGGGATGTGGGGCCAGCACTGCTCCGGCGGCCAGGGACTGTTCAGCAGCAGGGAGGCGCCGGGAGCCGCCAGCTCCAGCAGATCGAACTGCTCCAGGAAATCCCAGTGGTGGCAGGCCACCAGCTGGGCCTGGCGGATCAGGTAGCTGGAGCGGATCGGCTGGGGGCCGAAGCGCAGGTGGGACACGGTGACCGACCCCGCTTTCTTCGAGTCGTAGACGAAATAGCCCTGGGTGTGCAGGCCCGTGGCCTCGCCGATGATCTTGATGGCGTTCTTGTTGGCGCCCACGGTGCCATCGGATCCCAGGCCGTAGAACACGGCCCGGAAGGTGTCGGGGTGTTCGGTGTCGAAGCTGGGGTCCACCTCCAGGGAGTGGTGGGTCACGTCGTCGGTGATGCCCACCGTGAAATGGTTCTGGGGCGGCGAGGTGGCCAGGTTGTCGAGCACCGCCTTCGCCATGGCGGGGGTGAACTCCTTCGACGCCAGGCCATAGCGGCCCCCCACCACACGGGGCCGGGGGCCGGGCCAGTGCTCGGCCACGGCGGCCACCACATCCAGATAGAGGGGTT
>CALJTZ010000311.1 GCA_937975655.1 uncultured Synechococcus sp.
GATCCCGGCCGAACTGTTCCAATGCCGTGGGTTCCTGCTCCAGCCGCAGGCCGTTGTCGTCCTGCGGCGGCGGCGGTGGCGGTGGCGATGGCTGCAGTGGCCTTGGCGGTACCGGTGAGGCCACGGCGGGAACCGGGGCGGGAGCACCCGTATCGATCCAGTCGTCGCCCGGAGCCGGAGCGGCCGGCGGCCGGGGTGCCGCTGGAGCCACCGGAGCGCGCAACTGCCGCAGCAGCAGGTCTTCGCTCAGGCCTTCATCGGCCAGCAGCGCCTGGCCGATGCGGGGCTCCTCCAGCAGGGCCAACAGCAGGTGGGGAATGTCCAACAGGCGGGAGCCCCAGCTGGCCCGCCGCCGGTCGGCGGCCTCAAGCACGTCCTCCAGGGCTTCACCGATGAACAGCTCACGGCCCTTGCTGGTGGGCTGGTCGGCGCAGAAGTCATCGAGCCGGTCGAGCAGCCGGTTGGTATCCACCGGCAGGCGATCCACCCAGGCGGCAAAGCGCTGATCGCCCAGCAGCACCTGCAGCAGGTGCTCCACATCCATCTGGTCGTGGCGCCAGCGACGGGCCTGGTCCTGGCTGACCAGCAGCAGATCCCAGGCCGCATCACTGAAGCGATCGGGCTCGCTGGTGAGGCTGCCGCGCATGGCGGGATCAGGCTGCATCGGACCGGGACCCCATCGCAATCAGCTCCACCTTGTAGCCATCGGGATCCTCCACGAAGGCAATCACGGTGGTGCCGTTCTTCATCGGACCGGGTTCACGCACCACCTTGCCGCCCTTAGCCCGGATGCCCTCACACACAGCCTGGATGTCATCCACCCCCAGGGCAATGTGGCCATAGCCCGTGCCGATGTCGTAGCTGCTGGTGTCCCAGTTGTGGGTGAGTTCCAGCACCGTGTGATCACGCTCGTCGCCATAGCCCACGAAGGCCAGGGTGAAACGGCCACCGGGGTAATCCTTGCGGCGCAGCAGGCGCATGCCCAGCACCTCGGTATAGAAAGCCAGCGAACGCTCCAGGTCTCCAACCCGCAGCATCGTGTGGAGCAAGCGCATGAACGGAGCAGTCCGGCCGGACAACCATTCTGACGAGCCCCGTCAGCTAGGAGCCCTGTTCGGTGCCAACGGGCACAACGGGCCCGGCAGGGGCGACCCATAGGATCCTGGGCATAGACCCAAGGCCGCTGTGATCGACACCCTCGACCTCGTCATCGACACCATCGTGGCCCGGGAAGTGCTGGATTCCCGTGGCACTCCCACCGTGGAAGCTGAGGTGATGCTCGAGGGGGGCGCCAGTGGCCGCGCCATCGTGCCCAGCGGTGCCAGCACCGGCGCCCACGAGGCCTGTGAACTGCGCGATGGCGGCAGCCGCTACTGCGGCAAGGGCGTGCTGCAGGCCGTAGCCAACGTGGAAGAGAAGATCGCGCCGGCCCTCTGCGGCCTGAGTGCCCTGGATCAGGGCACCGTGGATGCCGCGATGATCGAGCTCGACGGCAGTGATAACAAGAGCGCCCTCGGCGCCAACGCGATCCTGGCCGTGAGCCTGGCCACCGCCCGGGCCGCCGCCAACGGCGTGGGGCTGCCGCTCTACCGCTATCTGGGTGGCCCCATGGCCAACCTGCTGCCGGTGCCGCTGATGAACGTGATCAACGGCGGAGCCCACGCGGCCAACAGCCTGGACTTCCAGGAGTTCATGATCGTGCCCCACGGCGCTCCCAGCTTCAGGGAGGCCCTGCGCATGGGCACCGAGGTGTTCCACACCCTCAAGGGCCTGCTCCAGGAGCGCGGCATGAGCACCGCCGTGGGCGATGAGGGTGGTTTCGCCCCCGATCTGGGCAATGACGCCGCCGGCGACATCCTGGTGCAGGCCATTGAGAAGGCCGGCTACCGCCCCGGCGATCAGATCTCCCTCGCCCTTGATGTGGCCAGCACGGAGTTCTTCAAGGACGGTCGCTATGCCTTCGGGGGCGGCAACTTCAGCAGCGCCGAGATGGTGGACGAGCTCGCCAAGCTGGTGAGCCGCTATCCGATTGTGTCGATCGAGGATGGCGTAGCCGAGGACGACTGGGACGGCTGGGCCCTGCTCACCGAGAAACTCGGCAAGACCGTGCAGCTGGTGGGCGACGACCTGTTCGTGACCAACAGCGCCCGACTGCAGCGGGGTCTCGACTTGGGCGTGGCCAACTCGATCCTGATCAAGGTGAACCAGATCGGCTCCCTCACCCAAACACTCCAGGCCATCGATCTCGCTGGCCGCGCCGGCTACACCAGCGTGATCAGCCACCGCTCCGGGGAAACCGAAGACACCACCATTGCCGATCTGGCAGTAGCCACCCGCGCCGGCCAGATCAAGACCGGTTCACTCAGCCGCAGCGAGCGCGTGGCCAAGTACAACCAGCTGCTGCGCATCGAGGA
>CALJTZ010000312.1 GCA_937975655.1 uncultured Synechococcus sp.
CCCTGGCCATTGCGCTGAAAGCGCACCGTGTAGCTGATGTCCGCCTGTTGGCCGCTGAGGTCGTGGCTGCTCACGTGCCAGGTGCCTTCAAACCAGGCGGGGTAGTTGAGATCGTGGTGGCCGGGCCTTGGCAGCGGTGCCGGCAGGCTCCAGGCGGGCCACTGGGCCAGCCGCTGCTCCAGGGGGTCTGGGCTGGCGGCCTGGAGCGGCGCTGGGGTCAACCCAAGCAGCGTCAGCGCCAGCACCAGGGTGAGCAGCAGCCCGGTTGATTGGCGCTGGCGTGGCGGCATGGGCGCAGGGTTCCATGGCAGGCTGCGCCAATCCTGGCGTGGCGGCTCGCGCACGTGTCCGATCCCCTGATCCGTGAGCTCGATCACTACGTGGTGCTGGAACCCGGCGTGGCCGAGCAGTTGCTCACGGCGCTCGAAACCCGCCACTGGCTGATGGCCCAGCTGGAGCGCCTGCCGGAGGTGCCCGCCGATCTGGCCCATCTGCCTGGCTCCGCCGAGCGCGCCGAGCGCTTGCTGGAAACCGCCTGTGAGCTGGAGCTGGAGCCGGGTGTGGCGATCCAGTGGTTCGCCATCCGGTTGGAGCCGCCTGAATTCTGACGGCCCCAGCTGAGCCCTGACTTCAGTTGATCGAGGAGCCGATCTCGCCGGCCTCATTGCACACCTGAAAGGCCCCCTCGGGGGCCTGGGTGCGCTCCTTGAGGATGCTGGGCAGTGCTTCGAGCAGTTGCTGGGCCACCAGCTCCGGAGCCCGGCCGTCCTGCAGCAGGTGCAGATCCGCTTGGGCATAGAGGGGGCGGCGTTCCGCCAGCAGCGCCTCCAGCCGCTCGGCAGGCTGCGGGCTGGCCATCAGTGGCCGGGGTGTGGGGTCAGCGGCCAGCCGCTGCAGCAGCAGTTCGTTCGGGGCATCCAGCCAGATCACCACCCCCTGCCGCAGCTGGCCCCAGTTCTGCGGGCGGGTCACCACGCCTCCGCCGGTGGCCACCACCAGGGAGTGCCAGGAGGCGATCTGGTTGAGCACGGCGGCCTCCAGCTCGCGAAACCCCGGCTCACCATCGCTGGCGAAAATCTCTGCAATGCTGCGGCCTGCCGCCTGTTCCAGGGTGCTGTCGGCGTCGATGAAGCGGTAGCCCAGGGCCTCGGCCAGGAGACGGCCGGCGGTGCTCTTGCCGCTGCCCATCATTCCCACCAGGTAGAGATTCAGCCCCTCGAGGCGCTGGCGCAGGCTGCTGGGGGTGAACTCCACCATTACAGAGAGCAACGTTCGTAAGATGCTGCCTCACGATTTGCGCTGCCATGACCCCGCCCGTGATGGCGGCGCCCCCGGCGACCCCGGCGCCCGCCACAGGTCTTCGCCCCCATGGGCAGGGCCGCCCCTGTGTGATCACCCGCCGGGCCACCTTCAGCGCCAGCCACCGCTACTGGTTGCCCGAGCTCAGTGCGGAGGAGAACCAGGCCCGCTTCGGTGCCTGCGCCATCGCCCCAGGCCATGGACACAACTATGAGCTGATCGTGGCCATGGGCGGTGGCCTCGATGCCGACGGCATGGTGCTCAACCTCTCGGATGTGAAGCACGCCATCCGCGACCAGGTGACCGGCCATCTGGACTTCCGCTGCCTCAATGAGGCCTGGCCCGAGTTCGACCTCAGCCGGCCTGAGGGCACGCTGCCCACCACCGAGGCCCTGGTGCATGCCATCTGGACCCGCCTGGCCCCACATCTGCCCTTGATGGGCCTGCGCCTTTACGAAACCGACAAGCTCTGGGCCGACGTTGTCGGCGATTCCATGGAAGCCTTTCTCACCATCCGCACCCATTTCGCCGCCGCCCATCGCCTCGCCCGGCCCGAGCTGAGCCAGGAGGAGAACGACAGCATCTACGGCAAGTGCGCCCGGCCCCACGGCCACGGCCACAACTATCTGCTGGATGTCACCGTGCGCGGCTCCATCGATCCCCGCACCGGCATGGTCTGCGATCTGGCGGCCCTGCAGCACTTGGTGGACGACCTGGTGGTGGAGCCCTTTGACCACACCTTCCTCAACAAGGACGTGGAGCACTTCGCCACCACCGTGCCCACCGCCGAGAACATCGCGCTCCACATCGCAGATCTGCTGAGTGCGCCGATCGCGGCGGCCGGGGCAGCCCTGCACAAGGTGCGCCTGCAGAGATCGAAGAGCACACGTCTGAACTCCAGTC
>CALJTZ010000313.1 GCA_937975655.1 uncultured Synechococcus sp.
CCAGATGTCCGCGGGACTGAGCCCCAGCAGGGCACAGAGGATGGTCTTGTTCACAGCGTCGTGGGCCACCACCAGAGCGGTTTCATCGGGATTCAGGCTGCTGGCGATGGTGTGCCAGCCCTTGAGCGAGCGATCCCACACGTCGTGGATGGTTTCGCCCGCAGGCATCTGCACCGTCTCCGGTGCCCGCTTCCAATCGGCCAGCAACTCGGGCCAGGTGGCGGAGATCTCCTCCTCCAGGCGCCCTTCCCACTCCCCGTGGCCAATCTCCACCAGGTGGGGAACGCTGGTGAGGGGCACCCCGGGATGGTGCTGCAGGATGCCTTCCGCCGTCTGGCGGGGCCGTGCCATGGAACTCGTGTAGGCCCGGTCGAAACGCACCGCCTTGAGGAATTCACCGGCAGCGGCAGCCTGGGCGTGGCCGTTCTCGTTGAGGGGGATGTCGATCTGGCCCTGGAAACGGCCCTGGCGGTTCCAGTCGGTTTCGCCGTGGCGCACCAACAGCAACCGGGGCCCGCTGGCCTTGGCGGGCAGGGTGCTGGCGCACACCTCGGGATGGAGATGGCTGGTGCCGTTGAGCGATTCGATCTGAACCGCGATGCCACCGGCGTCGTCCGGGGTGAGATTCAGCACCGAGAGGGAGGCGTTCTCCACCCGCAGGCGCCGGAATCCGCTGGCCGGCAAACCCAGCAGGGTGAGCAGCAGGCAGCGCAGGATGGCGTTGTGTCCCACCACCAGAACGGTCTGGGGCTGGCTGGAGGCAGGGTCGTGGGCCTTCAGCAGCTTGTCCACGAAACGGGCTGCCTGCTCCATCAGCTCCGGGATGGGGGCATAGCCACGGCCATCGGAACGCTGCAGGATCAGCTGTTCGGGATGCTGGCGCCAGAGGCGGTGCTCCTGGGGGAAACGCTCCCGCACCTCGGTGCTCAGCAGACCACTCCAAGGAGCGAGATCCACCTCCAGCAGATCGTCATCCAGCTGGGCAGTGAGACCGCTGCCCTGAGCCGCTAACAGGGCTGAAGCGGTGTCCTTGGCGCGGCGCAGTGGTGAGCTGTAGGCCGCCGTGATCGGGAGATCCCGCAGGGCTTCACCGGTGGCCAGGGCCTGCTTCACGCCCTCATCGGTAAGGGAGGAGAGGTCGTCGCGACCCTGAATGCGGTGCTCGAGATTGAAGCTGCTCAGGCCGTGGCGAACCAGCAGGATCCGGAGGGACACGGGCGCACAACACAGTTAGAGGGATCGTATGGGAGCACTCCTGAGGCCCCACCAGGCTCAGCGGCCGAGGAGAATCCAGCACAACCCAGCATCGATCCGGTGACGGCAGGCGGCGAACGACCCGAGAGCAGCGATCGGCCCCCGGGCTGGAAGGTGGCCGTTGCCCTGGTGAGCCTGGCCATCAGCCTGCTGCTGTGGCTCAACGGCCTGGTCACCAGCCTGGATCGCCCCTCCGTGGGCCATGACCTCAACCGCCGCCAGCTGGAACTGGCGGTGCTGGCGGCACCGCAACTGCCACCGTCGATCCGGCCCGTGCTGGCGGGGGCCGATCCGCTCAACGCCCTGGAGCAGGAGCTGGAACGGCAGCGCACCAGCCTGGAGGAGCAGGGCACCCCGCCCCCGGCCAACCTGCTGCTGGAACAGGCCCTGCTGGACTTGCGCCAACAGCCGGGAGCGGCCCGCAACCTGCTGCGGCAGGTGGCAGGCGGCGAGGGGCCCGAACAGCCAATCGCCGCTGCGCTGCTCAAGGAACAGCCACTCCAACCCAGCGAGGCCCGGCGCCTGAGTGAGGGCCTCCACCAGGGGCCCCTGCTGCAGCAGTGGAGCTGCGCGAGCCTGGCGGGCAGCGGCAGCAGCTGCGGCGATGCCAAGGCCGCCAGTCGAGCCGCCCTGCAGTTGGTGGCGGTAACGGTGCTGCCGGTGCTGACCCTGGTGGTGGGGGTTTCCCTGTTGGGCCGGGAACTGTGGTTGCGCTGGCGGCGCGGCAGCGGCGCCATGGCGCCCTTGTTGGGGCCCAACCTCTCGGGCCTCGATGTGGTGCTACTGGTGGCCGGTGGCTTTGTGGTGGTGGGCGAGCTGCTCACACCGCTGCTCGTGGCACCGCTGCTGGAGGCTGGGCTGGGCAACCTGGCCCTGGCCCCAGCGCTGCGGCAGGGGTTGTCGGTTGTGGGGCTCTACCTGGCCCTGATGGCCGGCCCACTACTGATCCTGTGGCTGATGCTTCGGGGCCGGGCAGCGGCTCCGCAGGGGGGCTGGCTCCAGTTTCGCCTCCAGCCCCTCGGCACCAGCTTCCGCCGGGCCTTTAAAACGTTCTTGATGGTGCTGCCCCTGGTGAGCCTGGTGGGCTGGCTGCAGGGACAGATCTGGGGTGATCCCGGCGGCAGCAACCCGCTGCTGGAGTTGGTGTTGAACAGCCGCAATCTGCCGGCCCTGGCCTGCTTCGCCTTCACGGCCGTGGTGCTGGCTCCCCTGTTTGAAGAAACCATCTTCCGTGGGGTGCTGCTGCCCGTGGCCGCCCGGGACCTGGGCAGTGGCTGGGGGGTGGTGATCAGCGCCGCCGTGTTCGCCGTCGCCCACCTCAGCCTGGGGGAGCTGCCGCCCCTGTTTGTGCTGGGCCTGGGGCTGGGCTGGCTACGCCTGAGCAGTGGCCGGCTCGGGGCCTCGGTGCTGATGCACGCCCTCTGGAATGCGCTCACCTTCAGCAATCTCGTGCTATTGGGCAGCTGAGCATCCGGCTCCCTTGCTGGAGGCCGATCGCCATGGTTCACTTGCGCAGTTCAGCGTCCCTGGCCGTGGTTGCCGTTCCCGTACTGAAGCCCTCCAGCGGGGCTGCCGAGGGCAACCGCGGGTCGCACCAACGACCCCTCGAGCTGATTCAGGGTTCCCTCTCCGCTCGCAGGGTGGAGCGTCAGTCGCCCGTGCTGGGCAACCTGCACCGGGTGGCCGATGGGGCTCTGGCCGGACTGGGTGTGGCCGTGCTGGGCCTGTGTGGCCTCACGCTCCACTGGCAGGGCCAGTGGACCCAGAACTTCCAGAAACTGGAGGCCGCCCAGCGGCTGGAGCACCGCCTGCAGGAATCCGCGGCCGTGCTGGAGCAACATCACCTGGGGATGGCCAAGAAACCTGGCCTGCTGGTGCCCACCAGCAGCGAGAAGCTGGTGTACGTGGAAGCGCCCAAGCCCATGGCCCCTGCCCCCATCACCTCCCTGCTGGCCGGTGTGAGCACCCGTCAGATCCTGGCGGGATACTGAGATGGTCACAGAGGCCCCTCGCCAGCGGCCGATGGGTCCCGCCAAACCTGGAATGCCGCGTCAGCGTCGGATTGTGGAGCTCACACCGGTGCCCTCGCGCCGGCTGTGGATGGTGTTTGGCCTGCTCACTGCAGGCCTGGCTGGGCTAGCGATGCGGCTGGCCTGGGTTCAGGTGGTGCAGGGGAACGAGCTGCTCACCCGGGCCCGGGCCATCCAGACCCAGACCACCACCCCCATCGGCAAACGCCGCACGATCGTGGATCGCCAGGGTCGGCTGGTGGCCCTCGATGAGGAGCGCTTCACCCTCTGGGCCCACCCCCGCTACTTCGCCTTCCCCGGCGACGACATCGGCAAACTACGCAGCCCCCTCGATGTGAGCCGCAAGCTCTCGGCGGTGCTGGCCCTGCCGATGGCCAACCTGGTGAAGACCATGGAGGGTCGCAAGTCTGGGGTGAAGGTGGCCACCGATCTGGATCCGGAAACGGCCCAACGGGTGCGCAATCTGGGCATCAGCGGCCTGGATCTGGAGCCCTATCCCCAGCGGGTGTATCCGCAGGGAGGCCTGTTCGCCAATGTGGTGGGCTTCCTCAACCTGGAGCGGGTCCCCCAGGCAGGGCTGGAGCAGAGCCGCGACGGCGATCTCAAGCGCCATGAAGCCAGCCGCTCCCTGCGCCGCGGCGCCGATGGCACGCCCCTCCCCGATGGCCTCAAGGCCGGCGTGCTCTACGGCGACGATCTGCGCCTGCAGCTCACCCTGGATGCCCGCTTGCAGCAGGTGGCCCAGCTGGCCCTCAGCAAACAGGTGAAGCAGTGGAAGGCCAAGCGGGGCGTGGCCCTGGTGATGGACGTGCGCAACGGGGAGATGGTGGCCCTGGCCTCCACCCCCACTTACGACCCCAACCGCTTCTGGACCTTCAAGCCCGGACTGTTCCGGGAATGGTCCGTGCAGGATCTCTACGAACCGGGCTCCACCTTCAAGCCCATCAACCTGGCGATTGCTCTGCAGGAGAACGCCATTGATCCCGCCGGCAAGGTGAATGACACCGGCCAGCTCACCATCGGCGGCTGGCCGATCTTCAACCACGACCGCAAGGGCAATGGCCTGATCGACTTCCCCACGGTCCTGCAGGTGTCCAGCAACGTGGGCATGGTGCAGGCCATGCAACGGGTGAAGCCGGCCAAGTTCTGGCACTGGCTCCGCACCTTCGGAATCGACGACGTCCCCGATACCGATCTGCCCGGTGCGGTGGCCGGCGAGCTCAAGAGCCAGAACGCCTTCGTGACCCAGCCGATTGAGCCCGCCACGGCGGCCTTCGGTCAGGGCTTCTCCCTCACGCCCCTCAAGCTGATTCAGCTGCACGCGATGCTCGCCAATGGCGGGCGCCTGGTGAGCCCCCACATCACCCGGGGTCTGCGCTCGGGCGACGATCTCGCGGCACCCCCGCCCGCATCGGGTGTTCAGCTGATCCGGCCGGAGATCGCCCAGACGGTGTTGAACTGGATGGAGACCGTGGTGGACAAGGGCAGCGGCAAAGGCACCAAGATCCCCGGCTATCGCATCGGCGGCAAAACCGGGACAGCCCAAAAGGCTGAGAACGGCGTGTACATCCCCGGCGCCCGGATCACCAGCTTCGTGGCGCACCTGCCGATCGACGACCCGCGCTATGTGGTGCTGGTGGTGGTGGACGAACCCCAGGGTGGCAATGCCTACGGCTCCACCGTTGCCGTGCCGGTGGCCAAGCAGATCATCGAAGCCCTCCTGGTGATCGAAAAAATCCCGCCGAGCAAGCCGGTGACCGCTTCATGACAAGCGGTTCTCGCAGCAGACAAGCTGGCTAGCTTGAAGTCATCTGCGGGGCTTTGTGTGGCCAATCTGCTCGATCAACTCGCCGCCATGACCGTCGTGGTCGCGGACACCGGCGACATCGATGCCATCAAGCAGTTCACGCCGCGCGACGCCACCACAAACCCGTCCCTGATCCTGGCCGCCGCTCAGATTCCGGCCTATCAGAACCTGATCGACATCTCCCTGCAGGAGTCGCGCGAGGTGTGCGGAGCCACCGCTCCCGCTGAGGAGGTGGTGCGCGAGGCCCTTGATGAGATCTGCGTCACCTTCGGCAAGGAAATCCTCAAGATCGTTCCGGGCCGTGTGTCCACCGAGGTGGATGCCCGCTTGAGCTTTGACACCGCGGCCACCGTGGCCCGCGCCAAACGCATCATGGCCTTGTATGAGGCGCAGGGCGTGAAGCGTGAGCGCGTGCTCATCAAAATTGCCTCCACATGGGAAGGCATTCAAGCCGCTGCCGAGCTGGAGCGTGAAGGCATTCGCACCAACCTCACTTTGTTGTTCTCGTTCGCCCAAGCGGTGGCGTGTGGCGATGCCAAGGTGCAGCTCATTTCCCCTTTCGTCGGCCGCATTTACGACTGGTACAAAAAGTCGGCTGGCGCGGCTTGGGTCGAGGCGGACAACGCCCAAGCCAACGACCCCGGCGTGAAGTCGGTGCGTGCCATTTACAACCACTACAAACGCCACGGCATCGCCACCGAGGTGATGGGCGCGAGCTTTCGCAACGTGGGCCAAATCACCGCGTTGGCGGGCTGCGATTTGTTGACCATTGCGCCTGAGTTGCTGGCGCAGTTGGGGGCATCGAACGAGCCTTTGGTGCAAGCCTTGAGCGCGACGGCTGCTCTGCAACTGGACTTGCCTGAGGTGCACCACACTGAGGCCTCATTCCGTTACGCGATGAACGAAGACGCCATGGCCACCGAGAAGTTGGCCGAAGGCATTCGCGCGTTCTGTGTGGATGCGGTGAAACTGGAAGCATTGATGCACTAAGCGTTGTCACGCGCACGCCAACAAAGCGCAGACGAAAAAAATCCCCGCAAGGCGTGAGCCCTGCGGGGATTTTTTTGTTTGGCAAGAGCACCGAAGTGCTCAGGCAAAACGGTAGAGCAATTACATGCCCATGCCGCCCATACCACCCATGCCGCCCATGTCAGGCATGCCGCCGCCCATGGGGGCGTCGTCTTTCGGGGCTTCCGAAACCATGCACTCGGTGGTCAACATCAAAGAGGCCACAGACGCTGCGTTTTGCAAAG
>CALJTZ010000314.1 GCA_937975655.1 uncultured Synechococcus sp.
GGGCCACGGCCAATTGCTCGGGGGTCATGTCCACGCCCACCACCTCACCGGCCGCGCCCACCAGCTGGGCCAGCAGGTAAGCGTCACGCCCTGAGCCACTGCCGAGATCGAGGATGCGGCAGCCCTCCAGCAGGGGAGGGCACACCAGGCCACAGCCGTAGTAGCGGCTGCTCACCTCAGGGTGCACCTTGGCCAGCAGCGGCTTCAGCCAGGCGGGCACGGCATCGGCGTCACAGCAGGCGCTGGTTTTGAGATCTGCCGTGCCCTGCAGCTCCTGGCCGTAATAGGCCTGCACCAGCTCCTGCATCACCTGTCCCAGCCCAGTCCTGGCTCAACTGTAGGAACCGTGCTGGGACGCTCGCCCTACCCAGCCCGCAGCAAGAACGCCGTCACCTGCTGGGGCCACTGCACCACCACCAGCAGCTCCCGGGGCGTGCGGGCAAAGCCCTTCTGCGACAGGGCCGCAAATTCGGCCAGGTTGTCGTGGGTCACGAGGGGATGGCGATCCTGCACCTGCTCCCAGGCGGCACGAAAGGGCTGCCCCTGCTCTGCCGAGCACTGGGCCCTGGCCTGCTCCACGGCCATGCCGCCCTGGCGCAGCCGCACAAAGGCATCCAGCTCCGGCGGCAAGTGCTCAAGCCACTGGCTGAGCTCCCCCACGGGCACGATGCGGCTGGGATGGGTGCTGCCCGGGCTGAGCAGCACGGCGTTGCACTGCAGGGTCCAGCAGCTCTCCTGCAGCAAGCCCTGGCCAGCCATGGCCAGCACCGGGCGATGGGCTTCGGCCAGTTGCTGGTGTTGGGCCTTGAGGTTGTCCACGGTTAGCGGTTGGGATCCTGCACATCCTCAAGGGAGGGGCCAAAGGAACGCCCACCGGCGGCGGGCGCCCACAGCCCTGGCTGCCCCGGCAGGGGCGTGAGCCAGGCGCTGACGCGCTCGCCCGCCTGGAGCCGCGGGATCGGGCTCGGCCCCACCCAACCGCGGGGCCGCGGGGGAGGCACTGGATAGCGCAGCTCGATCGTGTCGCCGGGGCGCAACCGCAGCGGCGATCGCTGCCGGTGAATCGCCAGCACCACACCACGCACCTGAAGCTGCTCGCCGCTGGCCACAGCCCGCAACACCTGCAACTCGAGCCGCAGCGGCGCCTGGCGTTGCTCCTCGGCGTACACCCACGGCGGCAACTCCGCATGGGCGGGCTGCAGTGAAGTCAGGAGCAACGCCGCCACTCCAGCGGCTCCGAGCCGGCCCGCAACGCTCGCGCTCCGCCGAGGGTGCTTCTTAGATTTCTGAGCCTCAGACTCCATCTCTCCATGTTCGACGCCTTCACCAAAGTGGTAGCCCAGGCCGACGCCCGCGGCGAATTCCTGAACGCCGGCCAACTCGATGCCCTGGCCGCCATGGTGGCGGAGAGCAACAAGCGCATGGACACGGTGAACCGCATCACCTCCAATGCCTCGCGCATCGTGACCAACGCGGCCCGCGACCTGTTCGACCAGCAGCCCGCCCTGATCGCCCCCGGCGGCAACGCTTACACCCACCGCCGCATGGCTGCCTGCCTGCGCGACATGGAGATCATCCTGCGCTACGTGACCTACGCGATCTTCACCGGCGACGCTTCGGTGCTGGAAGACCGTTGCCTCAATGGTCTGCGCGAAACCTATCTGGCCCTGGGCGTCCCTGGCGCTTCCGTGGCCGAAGGCGTGCGCAAGATGAAGGATGCCGCCATCGCGATCGCCAACGACCGCAACGGCATCACCCAAGGCGATTGCTCTGCCCTGATGAGCGAAGTGGGCACCTACTTCGACCGGGCTGCTGCCGCCGTTGCCTGATCCAGGCTGAGCTCCAGCTGAGCTCCAGACGTTCAGGCCTGCCGAAGCCCCGCTTGATCGGGGTCTTCCGGCAGGCCTTTCCATTGCAGCGCCGTGCGGCGGGCCCAGAGAAGCAACGGGTAGAGCCGCTGGGCCCGCGGTGGCGCGGCGAACAACTGCCCCAACAGGCCAAGCAAGGGATCACTGGGGTTCATCCGGCTGCAGATGCAGGCAATCGCCTCCGCCCCGTGCAGGGTGCGCGGGCCATCGATCAGCACCGCTCCCCTGGCCAGGTCAAACCCCTGCCCCTTCAGTTCAGCCCGCAGGGCGTGATCGGCGCGGCCATCGCGAATCTGCAGACCCTCGATCCCGCCAGCCAATTCAGTCCGCAAGGCGAAAACGCGGCAGAAGGGGCAGCCACCGTCGTAGACGAGGATCACAAGCTGTAGCCGGCGCCATGCCCAGCCATCCTGATCGGCCCATGCTCCGCCTGCTGCTCAGCCTGGTGATGGTGGTGGTGGCGCTGGTGGTCCTGCCGTGGCCTGCATCGGCTGATGGCACGCCTAGGGGCGAGCAATTTGTCTGCGATGGCGATCCGCTGGTGGCCCTGGCCAACAACGGCGCCGTGGATGCCACCGGCATCCCCAACCAGAGCGCCGGCACGGTGCCGGGGGCCTTCATCGTGCTGCGGTGGCGCGGTGTAACCCTGCAGCTGCCCCGCACCAACAACGCTGGAGTGCCCAGCTACAGCGATGGCCGCTGGTGGTGGAGTGCCGAGGATCCCAACCACCCCACCTTCCAGCAACGGCGCAGTGATGTGGAGCAATACGCCTGTGAACGCCTGCCATGAGGCAGAGCTCTAGCCCGTTGTGAGGGCTTGTTGCAGCTGGGCCAGCCGCTTGGCATTCACCCCCAGATCGGAATCACCGAGACGCGACACGGAACGCGCCTGCAGCACGCCGTGGGCCTGGTCGGCGTAGAGCTCCAGATCGTCCACAAAGCCGAACAGCGCACTGGTGGCCGTGGCATGCAGGTAGCCATCGGTCTGCTCCACCACATCGGTGCGGGGCGTCGCCGCCAGCACCGGCGCCAGCGCCTCCAGGGCAGCCTGGGGATCAGCCAAGGGCCAATTGGCGCGGGCGCAGTGGGCCGGAGCGGGGCAGGGCGCCAGGGCACCGTTCTGCACGCCGAGGTCGGCGGGCACAGGCCCCACAAAGTGAAACAGCGCCAGGGTGAGCACCAGAAAGCAGTGCTGCAGAACGGTTGTCATGGCCCAGGGGACGTGGAGGACGAGCTTGGTGTAGCCGTGGCTGGTGGCGGACTGATCGACTCCTCCATGCCCAGATCAATCTCGCCGATCCAGAGCACCAGGCCAGCCACACAGGCCAGGGCAGCCAGCAGCAGCAACCAATGACGTCGATCCATGTCTAAGGAGCTCCCAGATAGGGATCCAGAAAGCTGAGCGGCCTGGCCATGGTGGCCGAGAACCCGAGCATGCCGCGGTCGCGATAGCTGTAGAGCAGCGTGTCATCCGCCTCCAGCAGGAACGTGCCGCCCCGCTGGGTGAGGAAGTCGTCGCGGGGCACATAGGTGCGCCAGTTCGCCAGCACTTCGGCCATGTTGCGCAGGCGCACAGTGGCCAGCTCAAAGGGCCGCTGGAAGCCTTCGCCACCGGCCAGGGCGAACAGGGAACTGGCCAGGCGCTGGGGGGCCTGGCGATCCCCCGTGTAGCCCCGCAGCACTTCGGCGAGGGTGCCC
>CALJTZ010000315.1 GCA_937975655.1 uncultured Synechococcus sp.
GAGTTCAGACGTGTGCTCTTCCGATCTCCCCTGCCCGGTGATGGCAACACCATCACCCAGCTGGGCCACGTGAACGATCTGGCGGCGGCCATGGCCCGCAGCATTGGCGTGGATGCCGCCGCCAATCGCATCTACAACTGCAGCAGTGCCCAGGGCATCAGCTTCCGGGGGCTCGTGGCCGCCGCCGCCCGAGCCTGTGGCAAGGATCCGGCTGCGGTGGAGATTCGCAGCTTTGATCCGGCGGGCCTGGATCCCAAGGCCCGCAAGGCCTTTCCCCTGCGCCTGGCCCACTTCCTCACCGACATCCATCGGGTTCAGCGGGAGCTGGCCTGGACGCCGGAGTACGACGTTGAGCGCTCCCTCGCCGACAGCTTCGCCAACGACTACGCCAGGCGTATGCCCACCAGTCCGGATTTCAGCTCCGATGAGGCGCTGCTGGCGGGTTGAGCGTCAGCGCCGCTCGGCGCGCAGATACCCCCAGGCCGAACTGAGGGCCAGCGCCAGGGACGGCCAGAACAGCCAGTAGCCGAGCAGGTGCAGCATCCCGGGCAGTCCGAAGCTGCTGGCGCCGCCCAGGGCGGCGCCCCAGCCATTGGGCCAGAGCAGCAGCAGCAGCGAGGCGAATTGCAGGATCGTCTTGGCCTTGCCGCTCCAGGAGGCGGGGCCGCCGCTGCCCTGGCCGGCCCGCCAACCGGAGATCAGCAGTTCCCGCGCCAGCAGCAGCCACACCGCCCAGAGCGGCAGGGCCCCTTGGGCGCCCAGCCACAGCAGCGGGGCCAGGATCAGCACCTTGTCGGTGAGGGGATCAAGCCGAGCGCCCCACACGGATCCACCGCCGGCCCGGCGCGCCAGCCAGCCATCGGCGGCGTCGCTGAGGCCCCCCAGCAGCAGCAGTGCCCAGGCCAGGGTCTGGCCGCCGCCGCTGAGGGCCAGGATCAGGGGCAGGCCCAGGACCGCACGGCCCACGGTGAGGGCATCGGCCAGGCGGCGGCTCTTTGACATCAATCCTCGGCCGGGTCGCCCCATTCTTCCGTCTGCCCGGCGGGTGACAATGTCGCCAGCAGCAATCCTGGCCATGGTCGTCGAACGACGCGTTTCCGAAGTGATGACCTCCCCGGTGCTGAGCGTGGGCACAGCCACTCCGCTGCAGGAGGCGGTGCAGCTGATGAGCGAGCACCACGTGAGTGGCCTGCCGGTGGTGGATGCCACTGGTGCCCTGGTGGGTGAACTCACCGAGCAGGACCTGATGGTGCGCGAGAGCGGCTTCGATGCTGGTCCGTATGTGCTGTTGCTGGATTCGGTGATCTATCTGCGCAATCCCCTCCAGTGGGACAAGCAGGTGCACCAGGTGCTGGGCAGCACCGTGGGCGAGGTGATGGGCAAACACCCCCACACCTGCCCCGCTGATACCCAGCTGCCGGCCGCTGCCAAGCAGCTCCACGACAGCAGCACCCAGCGCCTGTTTGTGCTGGACGGG
>CALJTZ010000316.1 GCA_937975655.1 uncultured Synechococcus sp.
GCAGGCCCCCCAGTGCCATCTCCAGCAGGAGTGAGGCCACCGGAAACCCGCCAGTGGCGGTGGCTCCGAGGGCACCCCAGCGGGTGGAGAGCAGGGCGGCCAGGGTGCCGCCCACGGCATAGAAGGCCGGTGTGGCGAGCGACAGCTGCCCCGCTGCCAGCGGCAGGTACACCGAGAGGCCCAGCAGGGCGCCCAGCAGCATCTGCACCAGCAGGCCGTTGTCGATCACGGGGCGGCCCTCCTCATACCTTGTCCAGCGTGCGGCGGCCGAGCAGGCCGCTGGGGCGCAGCAGCAGCACCAGGAACAGAATCGCGAAGGCCAGGGCATCGCGCCAACCGGAGGCCGCGCTGGGCACCAGGGCCTCCGCCAGGCCCATCAGCAGTCCGCCGGCGATCGCTCCGGGCACGCTGCCCAGGCCGCCCAACACCAACACCGCCAGCCCCTTGAGGCCGTAGCCGATGCCGAAGTAGGGGCCCGGCAGGCTCACGCTCACGCCGATCAGACCGCCCCCCAGTCCCGCCAGGGCACCGCTCAGAAAGAACGCCAGCCTCACCATGGCCTCGCTGTTGATGCCCAGTAGCTGGGCGGTGGTGGCGTCTTCCGCTACGGCCCGCAGGGCCCGGCCGCCCTTGCTGCGCTCCAGCCAGAGGCTGAGGGCGAGCACGGCGGCGGCGGAGATCAACAGCAGCACCAGCTGGATCGTGCGGATGCGGGCGCCTGCGATCACCAGGGCATCGGGCAGGCCGCCCATGTCCTTGATGCCGCCCAGCGACAGCTCGAGCTTGTCGCGCTCGCGCTGCAGGTCGTCGAGGGCAGCGACGGGGTCTCCGTCGATGCCGTCCTGTCGATCAAGGAGGCCACCCGCATCCGCGTCGACGGCGCGCCGATCACGAACGTCTTCGGCAACGTCTACTCGACCAACTGCGGCGCCGCGATCACGTCCGCCGTGCCGCCGCAACCCGGTGCGTCGCCGGCGCCGGCCACGGGCATGGTGAATCCCGCGGGCGAGATCGTTCTCGAGTGCGACGTCGACAAGGGCGAGATCTACGTCCGGCCTGTCGGTGATTCCGGCAAGCCCATCAACGTGTTCCTCTCGTCGGCGCACGCCAC
>CALJTZ010000317.1 GCA_937975655.1 uncultured Synechococcus sp.
GGCCTCGGCCACCAACGCCGTGAGAGCCGGATCGTTGTGCACCGGCGGGGAAATGCAGCGGTAACGCACCCGGGCCTCCCCCCCATGGCCCTCACACAGGGCCTTCACCGTGTCCTCAATCCAGCCGGGCAGCTGGGCGTGCACCTCGAGATCCAGGCAACGCACGGTGCCCAGCAGGCGCACATGGTCGGCGATCACGTTGAAGGCCTTGCCCCCCTCAATCCGGCCGAAGCTCACCACCACGGGATGGAGGGCATCGAGGCGGCGGCTGATGGCCTCCTGCAACCCACTCACCACCCGCGCCGCAATCCAGATGGCATCGGTGCTCTGGTGGGGCCGGGCGCCGTGGCCACCCTCGCCGAGCACCTCCACCTCCAGCTCGCCTGCCGCGGCCGTGAGGCTGCCGCTGCGCACCCCCACCGTGCCCACCGGCAGGCTGGGAAACACGTGCACCCCGAACAGCGCTTCCACGCCATCCATGGCGCCATCGGCCAGCATCCAGGCTGCCCCCTGCGCCGTTTCCTCCGCCGGCTGAAACAGCAGCCGCACCCGGGCCGTGAGCTGATCGGCCAAGGGCGCCAGCAGCCGCGCCACCCCCAGGCCCACGGTGGTGTGGATGTCGTGGCCGCAGGCGTGCATCAGGCCCTGGTGGCGCGAGGCAAAGGCCACGCCCGTGCGCTCCTCCACCGGCAGAGCATCCATATCCACCCGCAGGGCCACCAGCGGGGCCGGCCGACCACAACCATCGACCTCGGGCCCCAGCTCCGCCAGCACTCCGGTGCGGCCCACCCCCTCATGGACGCGCCAGCCCAGGCCCCGCAGTTCCCCGGCCACCAGTGCAGCCGTCTGGTGCTCGTTGCCGCTCAGCTCGGGGTGGGCGTGCAGGTGACGCCGCAGGGCAATCAACTCCGGCAGGGCGGCCTCTAGGGCAGATCCCAACACGGCCTCAAGCTGCGGGAGCTCACTGGCCGCACTGGATGCCACGGGGGCTGCTGGGGTCATCGGCTGGCCAGGGCGCGGAAATCCTCGAGAGCGTGCACCGGCTGGGGAGGCCAGCGCCGTATCTGCAACAGCCATTCTGACTGCCGGTAGCGGGTGTCCAGCCCCGAGGCGGCGGCCCAGTTGCTCTCGGCCTCGCCGCTAGCGCCCCGCTGCCAGAGCAAGGCGGTGAGGCCGGCGCGGGCATCGGCAAACAGCGGGTAGCGGCGGATCAGGTTGCGCAGCTGCTGCTCCGCCGCATCCAGATCACCGAGCTGAAAGGCGGCCAGGGCGGCACTGGAGCGGGCCATGGCAAAGCCAGGCCGAGCATCGGCGGCCTGGGTGAAGCTGGCCCGCGCCGCCGACCAATCCCCCAGGGCCCCCTGCACGTTGCCGAGGTTGTAGAGGGCGGAGGCATCGGGATCCCGGCCGGCCTCGCCATCGCGCTCCAGGATCCAGCGGTAATCCGCCTCGGCGGCGGCCCACTGGCCCAGGGCCTCTTCGGCGGTGCCGCGGTTGAGATGGGGATCGGCGCTCACCGGATCGAGCTCCATGGCCCGGGTTTGATCGCGGATCGCGGCGGCGGCATCGCCGAGGGCCAGCTGCACATTGCCGCGGTTGCTCCAGGCCGCGGCATCGCCGGGGGCCTGCTCCAGCACCTGGTTCCAGAGGGGCAGGGCCTGCTCGAAGCTGCCCTCCCGGCTGGCCCGCAGGGCCTTCTCAAACAGAGCTTGCACCGAGGGCGACTCATCGGCCGCCAGGACAGGCCAGGGCTGCAACAGCCCCACGGTGCCGCTGAGCAGCAGGGCCAGCAGACCCCAGCGTGC
>CALJTZ010000318.1 GCA_937975655.1 uncultured Synechococcus sp.
TCTTCTCGGCCCTCAACACTAAAAGCAATCAACTGGAGGACGCTCTAGCGGATACGCTCAAGAGGCGATCGGCCAGTGAGACATCAAAAGCACGCATTAAGCAAAGAATACAAGCACTATTGCATGAAATACAAGCAGAAGAGCCTTCTGAAAAGACGGAGAGAAATAACTTAAAGTCCTTAGCAGACAAGGCCAACAATCTGCGCGAGGATGGGAAATATAGTTCAGCCGCTGAAATCTGGAAGCTAATTCTACTGAAACACGAGCAGGCGCTGGGGCCTGACCACCCCAACACCGCTATCAGCCTCAACAACCTAGCTACTCTTTACGACGAGCAGGGCCTACACAAGAAAGCCGAACAACTCTACATCCGGTCCCTAACGATCAAAGAAAAGATATTAGGACCCGACCATCCTGACACCGCCGCTACCCTCAGCAACCTGGCCGGCCACTACAGCCAGCAGGGCCTATACAGCAAAGCCGAGCCGCTCATCATCCGAGCTCTGGCGATCACCAACAAGGCACTGGGGCATGACCACCGTGACACAATTACTAGCCTCCAGAACCTGGCCACTCTTTACAGAGATCAGGGCCTACACAGGAAAGCCGAACTCCTCTATATCAGCGCCCTAACGAATGAAGAAAAGGCACTGAGAACCGACCGCCCTAAATCCGCCACGATTCTAAGTAACCTGGGCATTTTGTACGGAAAACAACGGCTATACAGCAAAGCAGAACAGCTCTTCATTCGCGCACTATCGATCAGAGACAAGACACTGGGACCCGACCACCCACACACAGCTCAGAGCCTCAATAACCTGGCCCAGCTGTACAGCAATCATGGGCTTTACAGCAAGGCCGAGCCGCTCTTCGTTCGCGCTCTAACGATCAGCGAAAAGGCCCTAGGACCCGATCACCCTGGCACCGCCAACACACTCAATAACCTGGCCCTTCTATACACCCATCAGGGCCATTACAGCAAAGCCGAGCCACTCATAATTCGTGCTTTAGCAATAAGAGAACAAGCACTTGGGCCCGATCACCTCGATACCAGGATGAGCCTCGACAGCCTGGCCAGTCTCTACAGCGCTCAGGGATCACACAGAAAGGCTTTAGCAGTCCTTCATCGCTCCTTAGAAATTCAATCTAAATGGTTGATCCGCGAATTGCCCATGCTTGCACCCCAGGCCCGAGCAAGCCAGCTGCTGATAATGGAAAATACATGGGAAATACCTTTTGGCTGGATCGACCGTGATCACGACGCCACAGAGCTTGCCATGACAACACGACTTAACCGTCAAGGCCTGCTCCGTGAAATCGAACATCACCAAGCACTCCTTACCAATTCAGAAGCAATTGATCAAGAGAAAGTACAGCAAGTGCAAGTACTCGTAAATCGGCTCACTTCTGTTTCGCTGCCTAGCGATCGACGCACTATTGTGCGTGAGCAGATTGATCGGCTACAGGCAGAGATTTATCGCCGGTTACCTGAACTACAGCTCCAGCCCATCACCACAGAGGCCGTTGCCAGAGCTCTTCCATCTGAAGGTGTTCTGGTCGAATTTCAACGCTACCGACCATTCAACGGACGAAAACCGCAAGGGCAGTACTGGGGAACGGCGCAGTACATCGCACTTATCCTCAAACCCAACGGTTCGACAAGCACCGTCCAGCTGGGTCCTGCTGCCGCTATCGACCAAAAGATCCAGAAAGCTCTCGCAGCCTCAGCAGAAGATCAACAGGATACAGAGAGTCTCTGGGAAGAGGTCAGCAACCAGATCCTTTTTCCATTACTCCCGCAACTGGAGGGGAGTCACCAGTGGTTCCTGTCACCAGACGGTGAGCTGAACCGCGTACCATTTGCCGCACTGCCGGCACCTAAGCATCCAGATATTCCCCTAGCAGAAGCAGTACAGTTACGGCTAATCACCACGGGTCGTGAACTGATACGACTCCATAAAGCCCCCCCACCAGGCAACAAGGCACTGGTCCTGGCCAACCCCAGCTACGACCGCAAAGGCACAAGCAAAAAGGTCACAATTACTGGCAGCGCTGCCCCAGAACAACGCCGCAGATCGGCCGGACTCGGCAGCTCTCGCTGGAACGCTCTGCCCTCATCTCAACTGGAAGGGCAAAGGATCGCGAGTCTGCTATCGACAGATCTGATGAGCGGACCATCAGCCACGACAACGGCACTTCAACGCCAGCAAGGACCCCGAGTTGTGCACATCGCCACCCATGGATTCTTCTTGGCGGATCAGGAGGCAAAATCTACCGGCCCACTTGAGCTCTTGCAGGAGCAGGTGGAGCAGCTCCAGGCCCTGCGCCAGGAGGATCCGCAGCTGCGGAGCGGTCTGGTTCTCGCCGGTGCTAATCAGCCCGATGCTGATCCCAACGACGACGGCTATCTCACCGCTGCAGAAGCGGTCTTGCTCAACCTTCAAGGCACAGAACTGGTCGTGCTCTCCGCGTGCTCAACCGGCCAGGGTGACGTCCGCACCGGGGAGGGGTTGTATGGCCTACAGCGATCCCTCACCGTGGCCGGAGCACGCAGCACACTTCTTTCTTTATGGAAGGTGGATGACGCCGCCACAGCCGACTTCATGACACGCTTCTACACCCGCCTCAAGGCCGGAGAAGCCCGCAGTGACGCTCTGGCGGCCACGCAGAAGGAATTCCGCGATGGCATCGCGGGGGATGGCCAATGGAAGACCCCCTATTACTGGGCTGCCTGGCAGCTAGTGGGCGACTGGCGGCCGATACAGGGCCTCTGATCAGGCCCTCAAGAAGGCTTTCAACGTCCGCGCCCATAGCACTCGGGCGGCAGCTAGGCCTCGCCATAGCGCCCTTCATCGGGCACCGACTTGCCGTTGACAAACAACGGGCGACGCTCCCGTTTCAGTAAGCGCCGAAGCTCATCCATCCTTCTCTCAGCCAGCTGGCACTCACGAAGCCGGAATTGGTCGCGCTGGGCCTGCTCCTTATCCGCCTCCAAGCGGCGCGGTGCTCCGCGGCCTGCTGCTCAAGGCGTTCCTGGTGCTCCTGCTGACTCGTCCCTTCCCATGCGTGGCTTGTGCCGCGTGGGTTCGTGCGCTCCCACTGGCGGAACTCCAACTCCATGGCCGCTTTGTGGGAGTTGATCGCCTCCTGATCATTCCGGATGCGCTCATCCTCTGCCACGCGCTGCTCCGGCAAGATGTACACCTGCGCATCGCTGATCATCGTTGCTAGATCCGGCCTGGGACCCGGCTCAAGCAACCGGCGCATGCACGCCTCACGGCTGACATCAAGGGGCCTTGATTCAGCGAAGCCGTCTACAGCCGAGGTGCCAAACAAAAACAACAGTGGTAAGGCCTGGGCTAAGCGGCTGGCGCGACCTGGCCAGAAAGGCAGCAAAGCCATGGCGATCTATGCAGCAGGTGGGGCTGGCTGCTGATCGTTCGGATCGGCCCGGGCTGATTCCCGTCGACGGGGAATCAGGGGAACGCCCCCGGAACGAGACGACCTGGCACGGATGGTTCGCTCTGTCCTTCCGCACCATCAACCTCATGCTCACCGTTCACTGCTCCAGCAAGCGCAGCCTGCTGACGACGCTCGCCCTCAGTGTCGCCGTGCCGCTGCCGCTAAGCCTCATGCCAGCCCAAGCCC
>CALJTZ010000319.1 GCA_937975655.1 uncultured Synechococcus sp.
GGGCCGACTCCACGAGCAGCCGGTCCTCCTCGAGAAAGCCCAGCACCTCCTCCATCCACGCGTCTGCTCCGGGGCGGAGGCTGGGGTCTCCCAGCAGCCACACATCCATGCGGCAGTGCTGGAGATCGAGCGGGGGAAAACCGATCACCGCCATGCGGCCATCGGGCCAGAGCAGCAGGTGGGTCCAGGGCGCCAGGCCGAAGGTGAGGAACTCGCCACCCGCCGGGTAAGGCGTGGCAAGCAAGGAGGCATGGCGGCTCAGGGCATGGCGGTATTGGCGCACCGGGCCCTGCTCGCGGTGCAGCGTGGTGGGATGGGCAATGGCAACGTGATAGTCGTCAAGGGTGTTGTCGTGGGCGATCTTCCAGTTGCACTGCAGGGTGCGACTCTGCTGAGCGAGTAACACCCGGGGCTGATCGAGCAGGTCAGCCGCCTCCTGCAGCACGAGATCGAGTTGCTGCGCAAGGGGCAGGGGGTTGGATCCGATCGCCACCCAGATCAGGTTGGCGAACACCTGGCAGCCCAGCGCCGCCAATGGCCATTGCCGGCGATCGAACGGTGCAAGGAAATCGCCCTCGCGGGCAGCGGCCAGGAGGTCGCCCTGGAGGTTGTAGGTCCAACCGTGGTAAGGACACACCAGACGGCGACAGGCCTGAGCCTCGGCTGAGCCCGCCAACAGCGCCACACCGCGATGGGGGCAGCGGTTCACAAAGGCTGTGGGGCTGTCTTGGGTTCGGGTGAGCAGCACTGGCAACCCCGCACGTCAAGGGCGAGGCTGTGGCCCTGGGGCAGAGCATCCAGGCTGGCGACGGGGTGCCAGAACTGCGGGGCATACCGCTCGCGCTCCTGCTGGGCGATGGCGGCAGAGCCATACACCGAGGAGGGCAAAAAGGGTTGGGCCCCTGAGTCAGAGAGGGTCATGACGGCAGGGCCGGCTCCAGGGCGCGTAGTCCCTTGGCCAGGTCTTCGCGCATGGCGAGGAACTCTGGAGACAGCCGCACGTCCGGCATCGCGCTGCGATCCAGCTGCACATCCACACTGCGCACGATCCGCCCCGGATTCGGCGCCAGGATGTGCACGCGGTTGGCCAGAAGCAATGCTTCCTCCAGGTCGTGGGTGATCAACAGGGCCGTGAGCCCGGTGCGCTGCCAGAGCTGGTGCAGGAACTCCTGCATCGATTCGCGGATCTGGATATCCAGGGCCCCGAAGGGTTCATCCAGCAGGAGCAGCTTGGGATCGGCAGCAAGGGCTCGGGCAATGGCTATCCGCTGCTGCATGCCACCGGAGAGCTCCCGGGGCAGGCGCCGCGCCGCATCCGCCAGACCGACAACCTCCAGGAAATAGCCCGTACGTTCCCGTACCTCGGAGCGGGAACGTCCCTGCAACTCCATGCCAAAGGCCACGTTCTGGGCAGCCGTGAGCCAGGGATAGAGGCTGTACTTCTGAAACACCATGCCCCGGTCGGAACCGGGACCAACAACAGGCTGGCCATCCAGACAGATGCTGCCGCTGCTGGGATGGTCGAGGCCGGCGATCAGCCGCATCACCGTGGACTTGCCCGAACCGGAGCGACCCACCAGGGCGAGGAACTCCCCGGAGTGCAGATCAAACGACACGTGATCGAGCACTAACTTGCTGGCCCTGCCGTGGCCGAAGCTCTTGCAGACGTTGGAAACCTGAAGATGCATGGGGATCTGTTCAGTTGGCCCAGGAGCAGGCCCGGCGCATCAACAACCGGAAGCCAAGGTCGATAGCAAGGCCGATCAGACCGATCGCAATCAGACCCACAAAGATCTCATCGGTGCGCAGGAAGCGCTGGGCCAGGCTGATGCGTTTGCCAAGCCCCTCAGTGGCCGCCACCAGTTCCGCCACGATCACCAGATTCCAGGCAGAGGCCATGTTGATGCGGTAGGTGTCCAACACCTGGGGAGCAATGAAGGGGGCCACAACTCGGGTGAGGATGGGAAACCCCTTGCCGCCCAGGGTGAGGGCTGTTTCAACCAGCTCCCGGGGCACGAACTTCACCGCATCCATGATCATCAGGGTGTTGAAGAACACGGTGCCGATGAAGATCAACAGCACCTTGGGCAGCTCCTCCAGGCCGAAGTAGATGATCAGCAGGGGGATGAAGGCCGGTGCTGGCATGTAACGGATCAAGCCGATGAGAGGTTCCAGCAGGCGACAGATCACGGGGTTGGTGCCCATGGCGATGCCCACGGGCAGAGCAACCCCAGCCGAGAGGGCAAAGCCAAGGAACACCCGCTGAATGCTGGCCAGGGCATCCTTCAGGAGGATGCCGCTGGACCACTGGGTCTGGCCGGCCTGCCAGACCGCCAGGGGCGAAGGTAGGAACAGCTTGTCAACAGCACCACTCGCAGTGGAGAGGAACCACACGATCAGGACCCCCAGGATTCCCATGAGGCCCAACACCCAGGGCTGGCTGAGGAGGCGCCGCAGCTCGACTGTTGTCATCACAAGCCCTACTTGGCGTTATCCACGAAGGTGGAATTCAGCAACGTGCTGATGTCCGGCTTGGTCTTGGCCAGCCCAACCTCCACGAGGAACGCGCTGATCTGCTCGGCCGCATAGGGCAGGGAGATCATCGTGCTGCCCGGTTTGAAGTTGGCCTGGTTCTGGGCCAGGGTCTGAATCGTGGTGCCGGCGTCGTAGGCCTTGAACTCTGCTTCTGAAACCCCAGAGCGCTGCACCAGGATGGGCAGGGTGGCAGCGGGATCGTCTTTGATCAGCTTGAGCGTGGCGAACCAGGCATTCACCACCTTCTGAATGGCCTCGGGATTCTTCTCCAAAAACTCGCGCCGACAGACCAACAGATCGCTGATGGCACCAGGGTGCTCCTTGGAGGTGGTGAGGGCCTTGCTGCCAGATCGTTTGAGGGCCTGGGTGGTGAAGGGTGCATACACACCCGCCACATCCACCTTGCCGGCAGCAAAGGCAGCAGCAGCAGCTCCCGTTTCCAGCGGCACAAAGGTGATATCGGAGGCTTTGAGGCCACCATCCTTCAGCACTTTGAGCAACAGGTAGTGATCCACGGTGCCCTCCTCAGCGGCCACCTTCTTGCCCTTGAGATCAGCCACCGTCTTGATCTCCTCTGCGGCAATGATCTGGTCATTGCCAGTGGAGTAGTCGTTCTGGAGCACCACCTGCAGATCAGCGCCACCAGCGATGGAACTGATGGTGTCGTTCAGGGTTTGGCTGTTGCAATCGAGCTGACCCGCATTCAGAGCATTGATGGAATCCAAGTAGCCATCAAACCACTGCAGCTTCACGCCAACCTTGGCAGCACCAAACAGACCCTTGGCTTCGGTCACAGCCCAGGGGAACCAGCCCGGCCACGCGCTGTAGCCAAGCCGCACATTGGCGGCATCACCACCAGGCTTCTGACAGGCCGTGAGCATGCCGGCACCCAACGCCGTGAGCAGGGAGAGGGCCAAGGCGCGGCGACGCTGGGTTTTGGATGACAGTTTCATGGGAGACGTTGTGCAGGTGAACGAAAGCAGGCAATTGCTTCAGAAGAACTCCAGGTAGCGCTTCTGTTCCCAATCGGAAACGGCGCAGTGGTAAGACTCCCACTCCTGACGTTTGTAGGTGACATAGGCATCGAACATGGCATCGCCGAATACCTTTTTGGAAAGGGGATCAACGGCAAAGGCTTCGATGGCTTCAGCCAGCGTGCGGGGCAACATGCCAATACCCCGCTCAGCCAACTGATCGGCAGTCAGGGTGTAGGCATTCACGAGATTGGGCTGGCCCGGATCCAATTGCTCCCGGATCCCCTCCAAGCCAGCCGCAAGGATCATCGCGGCACCCAGGTAGGGATTGCAGGAGATATCTGCAGCGCGGCACTCCACCCGCGCTCCTGGGGAGGGAATCCGCAACATATTGGTGCGGTTGTTATTGCCATAACAGATGAACACCGGTGCCCAGGTGAAACCAGACATGCTGCCCTGGGCCACCAGGCGCTTGTAACTGTTCACCGTGGGGGCAATCACCGCGCAGATGGCGGCGGCATGGCGGAGGATGCCAGCGATGAAGTGATCCGCCAGACGGCTCACCGTGCCGGGAGCCCCTGACTCGGAGAGAAACAGGTTCTGACCCGTCTCAACATCCGCCAGGGACATGTTGTAGTGGGCACCGCTGCCGGTGCGATCGCCGAAGGGCTTGGGCATGAAGGAGGCGATCAACCCATGGCGATGGGCAATCTCCTTGGCCATCAGCTTGAAGAAGGTGAGCCGATCCGCCATGGTCAGCGCGTCGGCGTAGTCGAAGTCGGTTTCGAACTGTCCAGGGCCATCTTCATGGTCGAAGGAGTACACCCCCCAACCCAGCTGATTCATGGCGCCCACGAGCTCGTCGAGCCAAGGCAGGTTGTCGAGCAGGCCACGCACGTCGTAGGCCGGTTTCTCGAGGGTGTCGCGATCGCTGAAGGGCACGGCACGGCCATCGGCATCGCGCTTCAGCACGAAGAACTCCGTTTCGATGCCGAGGTTGAAGCGATACCCCATGGATGCCGCTTCGGCCCGAACCCGTTGCAGGATGTTCCGGCTACAGGCGGCGAACGGCTCACCCTGCAGATGCAGATCACTGGCGAACCAGGCCAGCTCCGGCTGCCAGGGCAGCACGGTGCAGGTGGAAGGATCAGGAACCGCAGCCACTTCGTTGTCGCTCACCTCCTGGGGCACGCCATCGAGGGCGGCGCCGGTGAACAGCTCGGAGCCGGCCAGCATCTGGCCGAGATGGGCCAGGGGCACAGCCTTGGCCTTGCTGACACCATGCAGATCCACAAAGCTGGCCAGGGCATAGCGCACACCCTTGGCTTCCAAGTCCGCCCGCAGGGAGTCAGCGGCGGTAGTTGCGGGGCCAGTCATGCGGGCACCAGCACAGAGGGGGATGGGTCGGCGAGCAACGCGGCACAGCTGGACAGCACCCAGCGGTACCAGGCCTCCAGACCATCGCCATTGATGGCGGAGACGGGCAACACGGTGCAGCGAGGATTGACCTCGCGGATATGGGCCTCAAAGCGCTGGAGATCCACCGGCAGGTAGGGCAGCAGATCAGTTTTGGTGATCAATACGCAATCCGCCTCGCGGAACATCACCGGATATTTGAGAGGCTTGTCGTCCCCTTCGGTGACACTCAGCAGGGCCACCTTGCGGTGCTCACCCACCTCAAACTCCGCCGGGCACACCAGGTTGCCCACGTTCTCCACCCACAGCAGATCGAGGCTGGCCGGATCGAGCCGTTGCTGCAGCAAAGACAAGCCACCACTCACCATCGCGGCGTCCAGATGGCAGGCACGGCCCGTGGTGATCGGTACCACCGGCACCCCCACCGCCTCGAGCCGTTGGGCATCGAGCTGGGTGGTCATATCGCCTTCCAGCACCGCCATCTCCAGGTCGTTGGCGAGGGCGGTGATGGTGTGTTCCAGCAAGGAGGTTTTGCCGGCACCTGGGCTGCTCATCACATTGAGACACAGCAGCTTCCAGGCATCGAAATGGGCACGGTTGTGCTCGGCCTGGTGCTGGTTGGCAGCCAGGAGGTTGAGCCCGAGGGTGTCCTCGAGGGGCATATGCATGGGAAGGACCTCAGGATGCGTTGGCGACGGCCAACGGGGTGGACGTCAGGGTGTAATCAACGGAGCGAATACGCAGTTCACGGCCACTCACGATCTCCTCCATCGGATGCTCACAGCAGGGGGAGCGATAGCCCTGCTCGGCAGAGGGTGCATAGGTGCTGGAACACAGCACGCACCTGCCCACCAAGGGCACCGGTTCAATCGCCAGGCGAGCGCCGTCCAACCAACTGCCGCGTACGGCGGCCTCCCAGGTGAACACCAGTTGGTCAGGCTCCACACAGGTGAAGGCGCCCACCTGTAGGTGCACAGTCTCCACTGTGGGAACAGCAGGCTCATGCCGGGTGCGCCACTCGTTCATGGAGAGCAGCAGACATTTGGTCATGTCAACTTCATGCACGGCCCTATCTCCACTTGCGATCCACGCCCATGTTGCACTCCTTATGGATCCAGGAGGGCAGCGATTTACGCGGCAGCTGGCCGCTCACCACCATGTGGGCCATGGTGTCGCAGATCACACGGGTGGCCATCAGAGAGGTCATGTCACTGATGTCGTAGGGGGGAGACACCTCCACCACCTCTAGGCCGCAGACGGGCACATTGCGAACAATCAGCTCCAGCAGTTTCAGAGCTTCGCGGGGCAGCAGCCCACCGGGTTCAGGCCAGCCTGTTCCGGGCACAAATCCAGCATCGATGCAGTCGATATCAAAGGAGATGTACACGCAATCCGTGCCGTCGGTGGCCCGCTCAATGGCGAACTTGGCCGCCGCCTCCAGACCCATCTCGCAGATGTCGGTGACGGTGAGCACATTGGTGCCCCGTTCCCGGCACACCTTCACCCCTTCGCGGGGCACCTGCCAACCACCGATGCCCAGTTGCACCAGATTTTCAGCCGGTGCATTGGCCATGTTGGTGGCATGGAACCAGGGACAGGTGTGCATGCGTTCATCCAGGTCGATCTCCTGGGTATCCACATGCCGATCGAAGCGGATGATGCCCACCTTCTTGTCGCCCAGGTGGCGGCACACCCCCCGCACCGTGGGGAAGCCGATCGAGTGATCACCGCCGAGGATGATGGGGAAGGCACCACTGGAGAACACGTGGGCAATACCCTTCGAGATCTGGTCGAAAGACTTCTCGTTGTTGGCGGGAATGGTGAAAATGTCACCCACATCGCAGAGGGTAATCTGCTCACGCAGATCCACTCCCATCTCGTAGTTGTAGGGGGTATAGAGCGCCGAAATGCGCCGGATCCCCTGGGGGCCGAAACGGGTGCCGGGCCGGTAGGTGGTGCCGCTGTCATGGGGCACCCCCACGATGGCAACGTCAAACTCACCAACCCGGTTCACATCCTCGATGTACGGGGCCTTCATGAAGGTGTTGATGCCGGCGTAGTGGGGTAGTTCCCCTCTCGAGAAGGTCGAGATGCGGCGATCCACAATGCTCTCAGCAGCTTCGAGGCCGTAGCGAAGGCCTTGATCCACCTCTTGCTGCCAGCCGGTTAACGGCAAGGCACGTTCTTTTTCCAGGGCACGCATCCCCTCGCTGGGGTGCAGCCGCTCGAAGGCGCTTGAGGCGCCAGACTCTGATGTCATGACGGGAGGGGTATGGAGAGAGCGGTCTCCCGGGCTTTTATCCCTCCGTGCAACCGGCAAAGCCGGCCCGAGCCTCTCGGACCAGACACTTCCCTGGAGAAGCCGGAACCCTAGGCATCACATCCGCTCGTTAACTGTGCGCTGAATGGAGGAACGGCATGGTGCCATCCACTACGAAATGGAGATTCAGCGCGGCGCCTGGTCGTGGGAATGGTCGTGATCGTGCTCGTGCTGGGCAGCGGGATTGCCCTGCTGGGTGGCCTGCTGGTGATCAGGATGGGCCATCACAGACGAGGCCAAGGCCACCGCGCAGCCCAGGGCCAGGGCCAGCAGGGTGAAGGCTTTCTGTTGAAGCAAGGAAGGCAAGGCAAACAACAGGGCGGACCGTACCCAGCCAGGACCAGCCAGCGGGTTACAACCAGCACCAAACGAGGCACGCCTCACCAGTGGCAAGCACGCCAGATCGGAGCTATGGAAGGAATGGGTACCCGGCGGGAGGTGTCGCAACCACCAACCGCAACCACAGCTGGACGCTCCAATCGGGGCGTCCTTTTTGTGGTGCCCGGCGTAGCACGCAGATCCCATGCATCAGGCCGACGCCACCAGGCGCTGGCGCACCAGCACGATCTGATCATCAATCAGCTGCCGGGCTGCTTCCAGGCTCGCGGCAGTGCCCATCCATTCACCACTGCAGTGGTGAATCAGAAAGGCGTCGTCCTGATGCAGTCCACCCACCAGCTGCACCTGGCAACCGCGGTGGGTCCACTGCGGTGGGCTGAAAACCTGTGCCATGGCACATCCATCGGCCAGGGCCACTGAACCGCAGCCCCGCTGGCGGTGCAAGAGCCAGCCACGTGCACCCTCAGGCCGGCAACAGGGCCGAAAGGCGGGTGCGGAAGTCGCCCTTGGGCATGCCCCCCTTGAGCTCGCCATGGATGGTGAACTCCCCTTCAGGATCGGTCACCACCAGATAGGTGGGCCAGCCCATCCCCTCCTTGTTGGGGTACTGGGCCATCAACACCTTGCGATAGCGGCGGTACACCTCGGTGTCCTGCAGCATCACGCTCACAAAGGTGCAACCCAGCTCGTCGCACACCGTGGCGTCGTAATGGCTCATGCGATGGCAGGTGCCGCAGTCTTCCGAGCTGAATTTGAGAACGTGGAGCATGGGGCTGCGGGACGGCACTGGGGGGAAGTTAGGCCTGGCGCGCCACTGCTGCACAGCCGGCATTTCTAGGCTGCCTGCACCACCCCGCTCTCCGAGACGCCGTGCCCCAACCGCCCAACCCCAAAGACGGCTTTCTCTACGAGCCCATCGAGAAATTCGGGGAGGGACTCACCACCCGCAGACCCTGGAACACGGAGGCCCTCACGGGGGTGGAGCGGCTGAACGGGCGGGTGGCCATGCTGGGCTTTGCAGCGGCCCTGGTGGGGGAACTGCTGAGCGGCAAGGGGATCGTGGGTCAGCTGGCCGCGGTGCTGCACTGGTATCTGGGCTGAGGCGGCCGCTAAAAGCGGGCCATGGCCGTGATCTTGCCCATCTTTTCGGCGTCCAAGCCCTGCAGTTCATCGAACTGCAGCAGGCCGTCCTTCACCAAGCTGGCAAAGACGAACAAGATGCCATCCAGGCGGAAATCGAAGCGCCCTTCAATCACGTGGCGCTGGATACTCAGGAAGTCGTGGAGTTGCCACAGCGCATCCACAGACTGCAAGCCATCCACTTGCTGGCGAACCGCCGTGATCACCCCATCAATGGCCCGGTCGTAGGCAACGGCGAAGGCGGCTCTCGCCACTTCCTGCTCTTGGTCCGTCCAGCCAGCCAATGTGGTTTCCATAACGCAGACCCTATCGCGTAACAATCGCCTCCGCGAGCGCGGCGGCTGAGGGGTAACTGATGCCAAGCCAACTGCGGGTAAGCATGGTGCTCCCAGTGGTAGCCGAAGTGAAAGCAGGCCAGCAGGGAGAGCCATTCCGGTAGATCCAGACTGATGGCATGGTGCGGATCGCCCGGCTGTGGGGCCTGGCGGTGGGGCAGATAGGTGCCCACCACGAACAACTGCAGGGAACTGAGCAGCAGGGGAACAGTGCAGAAGAGCAGCACCTGGCCGGGGGTGGCCACAACCGCCAGCAGGCCCCAACCGCTCAACAGCAGCGCCATCTGGGGGGCAGAGAGGTAGCCCTTCAGAAACCGCACGTACCAGGCCACGGGGGATGCGGAACCTTCGGTACAGAAATCAGGATCCTGATCCGTGCCAGGGGCACCATGGTGACGCAGGTGATTGCGACGGCAGAGCTCGTAGGGCAATGCGCCATACAGGGCCAGGGCCAGGGCCCCGCACCGCTGGTTCCAGCCCGCATGGGCTGGAACCAGCAGGCCGTGCATGGCGTCGTGGCCGACGATGAACAACCCGGTTTGACACAGGCTGCGCAACAAAACCCCCAGCAGCAGTACTGCTGGGGACAGGTGGGCCAGATCCTGGGCTAGCAGGGCAACCAGGCTGATCGCCCAGCCACCCAGGATCGCAGCCGCCAGCAACATCCCCTTGAGGGGTGGGGTGCCGATCAACGGGCGAACTTGAGCAACTCGGCGGGGGAAGCCAGCAGATCAATGGCCACGAAGTAAATCTTGCCGTCGGGGTTGAGCAGGAAACGCCAAGCCACATTCATGCCGATCCCGGCCCCAAACCAGGGGGTCTGCACCTTGCCGGTCACCTTGATCTGGGTGAACTCACCTTCGGTGGGTTCGGCGTAGCCCCGCTCCGGCAGGAGGCGCAGGTTTTGGCACTCTTCTCGGAAGAAGCGCAGGATCGCCTCGGTGCCCACGATCGGCTTCTGGAACGGGGCCTGCAGGGCGCCATCCGGCAGGAAAAGCTGGATCAGGTTGTCGAAGTCGTTGGCGTTCAGCAGATCCATGTAGCTGTTCACCGTGGGATTGATCACCCCCTCGATGAACACCTTCTTGCGCTGCTCTTCCGGCGTGGGAGCCACCACCGGCTCCATCACCCGCTGGCTCTCACCCTTGGCGGGGTCATACCCCATGTCCACCACAAAGTTCCGCAGCAGGGTGATCTGCTGACCCTGCTCCACGGTTTTCACGGAGCTGAGAACGGAAGCAGCATTGGACGAGAGTTGGTAGCCCTCGGGGATCGGGGCCACCAGGCCAGCAGCCATCCACTCGCCCAGCTGATACCAGAAGCCCAGCTTGATATTCACCGACCAGGTGGAGTAGGTGCGCCCAATGGGGGTATCGCTGCTATTAGCCAGGTCGCACATCATCTGGCTCTGCTCAGTGAAGCTCATCGCCTTGATCTGATTGAGCACCGGCTCCGCGAACTGCATGCGGGCAGCACCAGGGGCCGCGATCGTGATCGTGGAACCCATCTCGAGATAGGCATACCAGATTAGAGCCAGTTGGTCTTCTGCGCTCAGCAGGCGAAAACGCGCGGTGATGGCAGGAACAACGTCCGCCGAGAGGGTGTCAGGAAAGATCTGGGCAGCCTTCTCGAGCGTAAACATCGGCAATAGCCCCGTTTGTAAAGGAGTTTTACAAACTCTAGGCCATCGCCGGACCAAATTGGCTATGCGGTGATTGAATCGCGCAGCTCAGCGCCAAAAGAGCACTGGGTTGCAGCAGGTTCGCGTCCGGCTGCGACTTCACCAGGCTCAGGTGGAGGCCAGCGGCTGGGGCAGCCTCACGCTCCAGCGGGACACCTGCGACAGCGCTTCGCTGCCATCGATGCGGATCAGGCAGCGGCTCGTATCGCCGTGATCACCCTCCCCCACAAACACGGCAGGAACCCAGCCCTTGGAGGAGCTCAGGTACTCCACCCTGGTGCCAGGGGTGGTGTCGAAATAGGGGGTGTCCATCGGCTGAAGCTAGGCCGGGAACATCGGTTCGAGCTCGAGATCGTTGCGGCGCAGCAGGGCAAAGATGGTGCCCGCATTGCCCCGGCACACCCGCAGCTCTGGGGTGAGCACAGTGATGTCCAGCCAGGCCGGAAAGCTCTGGCGCACCTGGGCCAACAGGGTGGGGCGAATCTGGCCCAAAGGAGGGCCGATCCAGCCGCCGCGTTCGAAGGTCACGTTGATGCGCTCACCGCCGGCCAGCTCGAGGCGGGCCACCACGCTCACCGCCGCCAGCGGGCCCAGCGGACCCTTGAGACGCAGCAGGTTCAGGCCGCGCTGCCGCTCGGGGTCCAGCACCTGCAGGTTCTCGAGCCAAGGGGCCTGCTGCAGCCAGGGTTGCTTGGCACTGCTCCAGCGCAGCTCCCACACACCGCGCAGCAGGGCGCCATCGCGGCTGAGGTTTGCCGGTTGCTCCCGTTCCAGCTGCTCCACCAGGGCAGGGATCTGGCTGGAGCGGGGCACCTGGCGCAGCAGGTGAAGGAGCTCATCCATGAAGCACCTGGGCGATCGCCCCCACCAGGGCCATCACCAGCAGCACCACACTGCTGAGGAAGCTGATGCCAAATCCCGGCCCCCGCTTCTCCGGTGCCTGGATGTAGCCCACGGCATAGGCAAGCCGGCCGGCCACCCAGAGGATGCCGAGCACCGCCGCCACACTGGCCTGGCTCACGAGGGTGGCCAGCCAGAAGCAGGGGAGGAAGAACACCAGTTGCTCCAGAGTGTTCTGCTGCACCCGCAGCACCCGCTCAAATTCCGGCGGACCGCTGGTGGCGGGCGGCATCACTTTGTGTTGGAAGCGGGCCTTGCCCACCCACAGGGCGGTGCCCTGATAGAGCACGAGGGCCGCCACGCTGATCAACGTGGGGATTGCAAGGCTGGTCATGGCGAGCAGGAGGCATTCCGATCAGCCCCACTCTGGCTAGCACTGCGACAGACCCACGCTTACCCCCATGACAGGCCTGCATCGGCGCCACTGGGCTCTCGCCCTGACCCTCGTGGTGCTGGGAGGTGGATGGGCTGACACCACGGCCGCCTCGGCACGGCCAAATCCAGGCGGCCTGGGGGGCCCACGGTCTGGCCTGGGCGTGCGGCCTGGGGTGGGCGTGGGAGCACCTGGTGCTGGCCTGTATCGCGGAGTGGGTGCTCCCGGCGTAGGGGCCTGGGGGCGCGGGGGCTACTGGGGCGCGCGCACCTGGAACACCGGCTGGTACCGGGTGGCGCCCACCGGCTGGGGGTGGTGGGGGCCAAGCGCAGCGGCCTGGGGCATCAGCAGCCTGGCGACCGCAGCCGCGGTGACC
>CALJTZ010000320.1 GCA_937975655.1 uncultured Synechococcus sp.
GCAGGGCCACTCCAGCGCTGCAGGTGCTGCAGGGCCTGTTTTGAGGCGGGCGCGAAATCGGAGTGCTCACGGTTCCACACCACGGGCCGGAGCGGCACTCCGCTGCCGACGAGAGCAGCAGCAATGACACGCACGCAGCGCTGGATGCCGGTATTGCGTCCAAAGCGACTGGTGTGGTCCACGTAGTAATACATGCACACACCATCCTTCAGCGAGGTGCTGATGTCGATACGGGCCCACAGCGTTCTGGTGGTGCACCTCCAACCCGGCGGCGGCTATGAGCTCAGCCTCACCGGTCCCTCCAGCGACGACATCCGCAAGCTGCTGCAGCATCGCCTGCCCTGCCTGAACCCCTTCCTGGACATCGCCGCTGACGTGCTCAGGCAGCTCGGCCACGATGAGGCCCGTTTTGCCGTGCAACTCCACGACGAAGATCCGGAGCCCATCTGTTTCCGTTTCGATTCACCACTGGATCCAGACGGCAAGGGACCCCTGATTCCCGACCCCTACGTGCTGGGGTCCAACGGCTATGCAAGCCTGCGACGCCAATTCATTGAACAGTCATTGCCACCCTGGCAGGAGCGCCTGCCCATCGCGATCTGGCGGGGTTCCAGCACAGGCAGTTCGGAGCTGAGTCTGGAATCACTAAACCGGAACAGCCGCCTGCAGCTTTGCGAACACAGCAAGCGCCTGCCCAACCTGCTGGATGCACGGATCACTGCCGTGGTGCAGTGTCCAGATGCAGTCAGCAAGGCCACGGTGGAACAGTTGTTGCAGCACAAGCAACTACTCGCCCCCCGTATGAACCCCTGGCATCTGGCCCTGCATCGCTGGATCCTGGAGATCGATGGGAACGTGAACTCCTGGGGGCTGCTGTGGAAACTGCTCAGCGGCAGCTGCATCCTGCGGGTGGCCAGCCCCAGGCGCCAGTGGTACCACCACCGGCTGAAACCCTGGGTGCACGTGGTTCCCATTGCCTCGGATCTGAGCGATCTCGAGGACATCCTGGTGTGGTGCCACTCCAATCCCCAAACCTGCAGCGGCATCGCCCAGGCCGGCCAGCAACTGGCCTTCGAGGTGATCAACCAGCTGAACACCGATCAACGGGAAGCTGTGGAGGTCTACGCCGCCAACTGGCTACGCACCCGCCTGGCATAGTCGCCATCCCAGGTGGGTGGTATGGCGTGCAGCACCAACGGGCGCACTGTTGGGCAGGCCAACACCACGCCAGATCGGCGGGCAGCGGCGCAGAAGGCCCAGTGTTCGCAGCCTGCGTCACCATCCCAGAACAGACCGTGACGCCGGATCGTGTTGGCCTGCAACAGCGCCATCCCCCCAAAGGCCGCCATGACAGGTAAGGGCAAGCCCGCCATCCAACGCCAACGATCGGGCCAGCGGCGGAAGGGATTGGCCGCAAACGTGATACCCCCCTGGCCTTCGAGATCACGCAGAGCCCAGCTGTCGTAATACGACCAGTTCCCCTCCCCGAGTACATCCGGCACGTTCTGCATGGCCGAGGCGCACACCATGGCCGCCTCGCTATGGCGGTGAAGCAGAGCGAACAAGCGCAGCACCTGAGCCAGCTCGACATGCAGATCGGCATCGATCACCAGAACCCAGCGAGGGTCAACAACCAGAAGGGGTTCCAGGGCCCGGTTTCGGGCATAGGCCAGCCGCTGGGTGCGTGCTTGCTGGCGGCCCTGCAACCGTGACTCCCCCAGCCGCTCACTGATCAGAGCGCCCGGTCGCTGCTGCAACCAGCGGTCCAGCTGATCCGGGGTCCCGTCGCGGGAATCGTTTTCGTAGAAAGAGCAGAACACACCCTCGAACTCGGGCTGCCGCTCCAGTTGCTCCAGCAGCCCCAGGAAAGCAGGCAGATTGGCCGCTTCATCTCGAAGCACCGCAAGAACACCGAGGCCGTGAGCCACGCTTACCGCCCCGCACCCTTCAGCACGGTCTTGATGGTTTTGGCCAGGATCAACAGATCGAGGGCCGTGCTCCAGTGGCGCAGGTAGTAGAGGTCGTAGCTGAGCTTGAGCTCAGCTTCCTCGAGGCTGGCCGCGTAGGGCGCACACACCTGGGCCCAGCCGCTCAGGCCCGGCGGCATCCAATGGCGCTTCCGATAGTGGGGAATGGCCGCCTCCAGCTGCTGCTCCAGTTCCGGGCGCTCGGGCCGGGGGCCGATCAGGCTCATCTCCCCGCGCAGCACATTCAGCAGCTGGGGCAGTTCATCCAGGCGAGTGGGCCGCAGCAAGCGGCCGATGCGGGTGATGCGCTGATCCCCGGGCACCGTCCAACAGGCGGGCCCAGCAGTGGGGTGATGCTGCATGGTGCGCAACTTGAGCACCAGAAAGGGCTGGCCCAGCCAGCCGGAGCGTTCCTGGACGTAGAATACCGGTCCCCCATCCTCCAGCCGGATCCACAGGGCCGCCACCAGCAGCACCGGGGCCGTGAGAACCAACAGCAGAGCGGCCACCGCCAGATCGGCCACCCGCTTCAGCTTGCGCTGGAAACTGAAGGCATTGCTCCAGGGCAACTGGGCATAGTCCAGCCAGTCCTGCGGAAGAAGCGAGGGCGGCAGCCGCTCCAGCCGCTGCTCGGCCATCTGCTCCAGGCTGCCCACCGCCACACCGCGACGCTCCAGGCGAAGGAGCTGGCGCTGCTGCTCGGGATCCAGATCCAGGCCCGGGGCCACCGCCAGCTGCCGCATCTGCGACCGCCGGATCAGTTCGCGGCCCAGCAGCCCAGGGCTGAGCAGCCGCGGCGCACTGCTGTAGGGGGTACGCCGCCATTCCCTGGCGATGCGATCGCCCTGCTGGGGGGTGGCCAGCAGCTGCAAGGGATCTTCTGTGCCGGGGACGGCACCGATCATGCGCAACAGCACCCGCAGGCCCAGGCTCCACAGGCTCTCCAGGCCCAGCAGCACCAC
>CALJTZ010000321.1 GCA_937975655.1 uncultured Synechococcus sp.
CTACACGACGCTCTTCCGATCTAGGGCGGGGCAGACTCGCTGGGAGGGGACGGGATGTAGAGAAGCAGGAGGAGGCCATCGGCGGAACCGAGCAGTGATACAGGTGTACTCATGGCATCCGGGGCTGTCAACCCTCGTGCGCGTGTTCTCGTGTTGGGCGGTGGCTACACGGGCCAGCGCTTCGCGGCAGCCATGGCGCAACGGGGGGCTGCGGTGTGGCTGACCCACCGGGACGACACCCCGCCCAGCGCGGGGCCCGCCGCCCCACTCGCCTGGTTGCGTTTCGACCCCGACCAAGGCCACCACCCGAGCCTGCCGGAGGGACTCACCCATGTGTTGAGCACGATTCCGCCCGACAGGGCGGGGCGCGACACAGCCCTTGAGCTGCTGCCGGAGCTGCGTCAGCAGCCCCTGAAGTGGTTGGGCTATCTGTCCACCACGGGGGTGTACGGCGACACCCAGGGGACCTGGGTGGATGAAACCAGCCCCACCAACCCGGGCCTGCCGCGCAGCCAGGCACGCTTGCACTGCGAGCAGACCTGGCTGAACAGCGGCCTACCGGTGCAGAGCTTCCGGCTACCGGCGATCTATGGCCCCGGGCGCTGCCCGTTTCAGCAGCTGGAGGCCGGCACAGCACGGCTGATGCACAAACCCGACCAGGTGTTCTGCCGCATCCACGTGGATGACATCGTGGGCGCCCTGCTGCACTGCCTGAACCAACCGGCGACGCAGCGGCCCGCCCTGGTGAACGTGAGTGACGACGCCCCCTGCCCCTCCAGTGAAACCCTCGGCTACGCCGCCCACCTGCTGGGCTGCAAGCTGCCCCCCCTGCAGCAGTTCGCGGACACGGCCGCCAGCATGAGCCCCATGGCCCTGAGCTTCTGGGCCGACAACCGCCGCGTCAGCAACGCTCGGCTCTGCCAGGAACTCGGCTACCGGCTGCGCTTTCCGAGCTACAGGGAAGGGTTCCGCGCCTCCCTGGAGGAGGAGCGCGGTTCCAGACTGGTGGCACCGGGCTGAGCGCCAGGCTGGGCATCCGGATCCGGCACGAACGGCACCCCGACATCGTGCAGGAACCGATCCCAGTGCAGCTCCACCCAGCCCTTCTCCACGCCGGTCACCAGCCCGAAGGCGAGTCCCGCAAGCAGCAACCAGCGCACCATGCCCGAACCGGCTCGAGATGCCAACGCTAGGCAGTGCCGCCTGGCCATTCCCCTGGGCGACCCCGCCGGCATCGGCGCCGAGGTGACCCTCAAGGCGCTGGCGGACTGGCCAGCGCACCAGCCCGCGCCTCTGCTGGTGGGTTGCCGGCGCTGGCTGGAAGCCCAGTACCAGCAGCTGCGGGCCGTGGCCCCTGGCCCCCTGGCCGATCCCGCCGAGCTGGACCTGCTGGACCTGCCGAAGATCAAGCGTTTACTGGTGCTCAATGCCGGTGGCCATGGGGACACCCTGGACGAAGCCGTAGGCTGCTTCAAGGGAGACACCATCCAGCAAACCATCCTTTCCAAGACCGATGAAGCCGTCAAACTCGGCCCCGCCATTGACGCCTGCATCCGGCACCAGCTGATGCTGCGCGGCATCACGACGGGGCAGCGCGTTCCGGAAGACTGGGAGCCCGCGGTAGCCGCCA
>CALJTZ010000322.1 GCA_937975655.1 uncultured Synechococcus sp.
GCTGGAACCACTCCAGCTGCAGGAGCTGAGCAGTGGCGAACGGCGCCAGCGCATTCGCCAAGCACTGGACACCCTGCCCATGCCCGCGCGCCAATGGCGCGAGCTGCTCGCCCACCAGGGCGCCCTGGTGGAGGCCTGGCTGGAGGGTGGCGAGCAACTCAGCTCGCCGAGTGTGCAGGGCACCATCCACCCCGGTGGGGGCGTGGATGTGCTCTCCACCCACGAGCAGATCCTTGGCGGCCCCAGCGGCCAGACCTACCTGGGCTGCTCCTTCCCGGCCGATGCGGCCTATCGCCTCGAGCTGATGCGGCACGGCCAGGCAGTGGGGGAGGCCCTGGCCAGCGAGGGGGCGCTGGAGCGCTACGCGGTGGACTTCATCGCGCGGCTGATCAACGGCCAATGGGACGTGCAGGCCATTGAGGTGAACCTGCGCCAGGGCGGCACCACCCATCCCTACATGGCCCTGCGGGCCATCACCAGCGGCCAGCTGGATCCAGCCACGGGGCAGTTCCTGGCGCCCACCGGTCAGCCCCTGCACTACATGGCCACCGACAACCTCACCGATGGGCGGCTGCGGGGTCTGCTGCCGGCAGACCTGGTAGACATCGTGGCCGAGGCCGATCTCCACTACGACCCAGCCCGCCTGCGGGGCAGCGTGTTTCACCTGTTGGGTTGCCTCTCGGAATTCGGCAAGCTGGGGATGACCTGCGTGGGCCGCAACGCCGATGAGGCCGCCAGCGTCTACAACGCCACCACCGAACGCTTGATCGGGCGGGCGGCTGCGTTGATGCAGCGCTGATGGTGAGACCCTCCCTGCGCCTTCACGGCACCACCATCGAGGCGAAAGAACAGCAGTTCCCCTGGTTTCTGCTATGCACGCTGCTGCCGCTGTTCGCGCTGCCCTTCGCCGATCTGCAGGGCAATGCGCTGGAGCGCTTTTGCCTGCCGGTGGCCGTTGATCTGCTCATCCTGCAGTCGATCCGGAGCTTGCCGCGCTGGCGCTCCAGCATCGGAGCTGTGCCCACCGATGGGCTCTACCGAGGCCTGGGACTGCTCGGGGCTCTGAACGTGTGGGTGCCCTTCCTCCTCGGCCACAGCGTGCCCTGGGGACTGCGACTGCTGTTTGTGCTGATCCGAGCCGGTTTCTACGTGATGACGGCGGTGCGAATCGTGGAGGTGCTGGCCAACAGCAATCGGGTGAATGGCCGCACCCTCTGCCTGGGCGCTGCCGGCTACATCCATCTGGGCCTCACCGGTGGGCAACTCGCCACGGCCCTGCAGGTGATCGACACGGACAGCTTTCGCCTGGGCAGCATGGCTGCAGGCGAGGAATTGGTGGCCCGCCTCTCCTACTTCGCCTTTGTGACCATCGGCACCTTGGGCTATGGCGATGTTGTGCCAGCCAGCCCCATTGGGGAGAGCTTCGTGATCCTGCTCAGCATCACAAGCACGCTCTACGTGAGCTTGCTGATTGGCCTTCTACTCAGCCGCTACATCAACTCCCGCACCCGCGAGGCCGTGGCGAACGTGGAATCGGAGGTGACCAGGTGATCACCCCCGGCCTGACGCCGAACGGTGCCTTGATTCAAGGGGTGGAGGCCCGATTCCCCTGGTTTCTGCTGGCCACCCTGCTGCCAATCCTGGCGATGCCCTTCACCAACCTGGATGGCAATCTGGCCGAACGAATCTGCCTGCCCCTGGTGGGCCTGAACCTGGTGGTGCAATCCCTGCGGATCATGCCGGCAAGGGGTGCCGGACTCAAGCTATTGGGCAGCAAGCGCCTCTACAGCGGCCTGGGCCTGGTTGCCGCCATCGCCCTGTGGGTGCCCTTCCTGCTGGGGCCTGAGGGCCCCACCCCAGTGGTCATCCTGGTGTTGACCGGTCTGTGCAGTTTTTATCTGTTCACAGCGGTGCGCATCCTGCAGATCCTGGCCCAGGTGGAGGGCGTGGGGGCGCGCACCCTCTGCCTGGGGGCAGCCGGTTATGTGCACCTGGGGCTCAGCGCCGGCCAACTGGCCACCTTGATGCAGGTGATTAATCCCAGCAACTTCAGCTTGGGCACCATGCTGCCGGGCTCGGAAGTGATCGAGCGCCTCACCTACTTTGCCTTCATCACCCTGGGCAGCATTGGCTACGGTGACGTTCTCCCTGCCACCCCGGAAGCGGAGTTTTTCGCGGTGTGCGTGAGCATCACAGGCACGCTCTACATGAGCCTGATGATCGGCTTATTGCTGAGTCGTTACATCAACGACCAAACGCAGAAGCTTGTGGAACAGCTGGACGACGACTTGAAAGGCTAAAGAACCCAACCCGAGTGCGCACTGATGAGCAGCAGAACGATCAAGCCCAACCAGGCATTCCTGCTGCTGCAACTGGGGCTGGGCCTGCTATGGCTGCTGCTGTTGCCCTGGCTTCCCGCGGCACGCGAAGCGGCGCACCCCTCCGAAATGGCCATCAGCATGATGCTGCTTCTGGCCGCCTGGCTGCCTTCGCTACCACTGGCAATCTGGCAGGCGCAAACCGGGCGGCGCTGGTGGGTGCTGCTGCTCTCAGATCTGGCCTTTGCCCTGGGCTTGGTACTGCTGTCGCTCACGCTCTACCTGCCACTCTTTTTCACCTTGGTGGTGTGGTTCTGGCCGTTTGCCCTGCTGCCGAGGGGGTTACTCAGCACCGCACTGCTGCGCCTGAGTCATCAACGGGTGCGCTGATGCGCTTACCGCGGCTCCCATCATTGGCAGGGGAGGTCAGCGGGGAGCGCCGTTGTACTCCACGTTCACCACGCTGCTGCCATCGGGAGAGATCAGGATGCGCGTCTGCACGGTGGCGGCCTGCCTGTTCACTTCCCAGCCAGGAGGGCCACCCAGGAAGTTGAACAGGTAGCCATTGGGGCCGGCATTCACCATGCAGCTGCCACCGCCTTTCTGGTGCATGCAGTCGGCGGTGAAGTACTGGCTCAAGCCGCCATTGAGCCGCTCGGCTTCCATCCGCGCCAGGTTGGCAGCACGGATCTGGCTGAGTGCCATCTGCGCCTGGACAGGCACGGCCACCAGAGCGGCGGCGAGGGCTGTGCCGGCTGCCGCGACACCAACAAACTTGCGAAGCATGGAGCAACCGCGTACCCCAGCGTTGTAGCCAGAACACGCGTGGTTGGCTGGACTCCTCACAACGGGTTGTGGCTGCTGTGGCGATCTGCTGTGGGCAGACGGATCTGGCAGACCTGCTCCAGCGCCTGGAGGTAGCGGGGCAGGGACTGGTTGGCCATGGCGCGCGCTTCCGCTTCCCGCCGCCAGCGATCGGGCTGCACCAGGACCTGCAATTCCTGCCGATCCTGGCGAGTGAGGGCCTGCGTGATGGCGCTGTCACTCAGCCAGGGGCCATCGAGCAGGCACAAGCTCTGGGCCAGATGCCAACCCTCATGCCGCAGGGTGAGGCTGCGATCGCCGCGATTGCACACCACCAGCGTGCGCTGACCGCGTACATAAAGACCATCGAGATTGGGCTCCTGGCAGCGGGGATGGTCACTGCGGATCACCACCCCGCGCGCCTCAAAAGCAACCCGCAACTCCTGCCAGGCCTGGGGATCAGTTCGCGGTGCGCCTGGCCGCAGGAATGGCAGGGGCAGGATGAAGCCCACAAGCAGGGTTCCACTCACCATGGCCACAGGATCCCTTGTGGAACGGAGCTGCTGCACTGCTGAGCGAACCAATAGCGATTAGGAGGCTGCTGAAAAAGCCCACCGCCTGCGGGAGAATGAACCAACGGCTCTGAGTG
>CALJTZ010000323.1 GCA_937975655.1 uncultured Synechococcus sp.
AGGCCGTGACCGCCAGCAACAGCTCCGGATCGGCGATGAGATCACAGATGCGGATCTCGAGGCGATTGAGATCGTGGGGCCGGTCCTCGCCATTGGGACGCACGGAAGTCCAGAGATGGCGCACGTTCTGCATCGTGCCGAGGGCCAGCTGCTGCTCCACCCAGCGGATGTAGTGCTGATGGCTGGTGAACAGGGGCACCTGCTCAGGCGTGATCGGGAACTGCAACCAGCGCTGGGAATGGGCGCCGCTGACGCGGCCATCCACAAAGGGGGAACAGGCACTGAGGGCCAGCAGCAGGGCCGCCTCGCAGCGCACCAGTCGGCAGGCCGCAAACAGGGCGTCCATATCAGTGAGGCCCAGGTTGATGTGCACACTGGCCGTCACCACCCGGGTGCCGTAGCTGGCCTCGATGTAGGCGTGATAAGGGTTGTCGGGGTTGGAGCGCTCGAAGCGGGTGCTGTCGCCCGTGCTCAGGGTGCTGCCGGGCAGCAGGGTGAGCCCCCGCTGGGCCAGCCACATCCGCAGGCGGCGGCGGGGCTCCAACAACAGCTCCAGCTGGGCCGGGTAGCTGGCATCCGGTGGCGTGGTGTACTCGAGATTGCGGCAATCGGGCTCGGTCACAAAGCCCTCGAGGGCCGCCGCCGCCTCAGCCGAGCAGCCCACCACCGTCCCGTCGGGCTGGCCGGTGAACAGCTCCACCTCAAAGCCCTTGAGCAGAAGAGTTCCTGTCATTGCAGGCAGGCCAGAGCCTTGAGCATGCCGCGCGCCTTGTTGAGGGTTTCCTGGTACTCCGAGGCTGGCACCGAATCGGCCACCAGGCCCGCACCGGCCTGCACCTGCACCCGCCAGCTGCCATCGGCGGCGGGCAGCACCACCATGGTGCGGATGGTGATGGCGGTATTCAGGGCGCCCCCTAGATCCATGGCGCCATAGACGCCGGAATAGGGACCCCGGGCATCGGGCTCGAGCTGGTTGATCAGCTGCATGGCCCGGATCTTGGGGGCTCCACTCACGGTGCCCGCTGGGAAGGAGGCCATCAGCAGATCCCAGACATCGTGCCGGGGATCCAGCAACCCTTCCACTTCGCTCACGATGTGCATCACGTGGGAGTAGCGCTCGATCACCATCAGCTCGCTCACACGCACCGTGCCGGGCTCACAGACACGGCCGAGGTCGTTGCGGCCCAGATCCACCAGCATCACGTGCTCGGCCCGCTCCTTGGGATCGGCCAACAGATCAGCCTCCAGGGCCCTGTCCTGCGCCGGATCGGCGCCCCGGGGCCGGGTCCCGGCAATGGGCCGCAGCGAGGCCTTCACCCGGCCACTGCCATCGGCCAGGGGCTCAGCCTTCACCATCACCTCAGGGCTGGAGCCAATCAGGTGCCAGCCGCCGAAGTTGAAGAAGGCCATGTACGGCGAGGGATTCACCATCCGCAGGCTGCGATAGAGCGCAAAGGGCTCGCGCTGAATCTGGGTTTCCAGGCGCTGGCTGATCACCAGCTGGAACACGTCACCGGCGGCGATGTGCTCCTTGGCCGTGAGCACCGCCGCTTCGAAGTCATCGCGGCTGCGATTGCTGCGGGTCTCAAGCTCCAGGCCAGGGCTGTCATGCCAGTCCAGCGGTGTCACACCCGGGGGCAAGGGCTGATGCATCTGGGCCTCCAGGGCATCCAGCCGGGCCACGGCAGCGTCGTAGGCCGCGGCCGGATCCGCGGCGGCCGTGAGATCGGCGTAGGCCACCGCAGTGATCTGGCGCTTCACCTGGTCGAACACCAGCAGGCTGTCGGCCAACATCCAGCAGCCATCAGGCGGCCCATCGGACGCCGTGGGGTGCACCGGCACGCTGGGTTCAATCCAGCGGATCAATTCATACCCCCAGAAGCCAAACAACTGGCCCACCGGCGGAAGCCCTGGCACCGGCGGAGCGCTGTAGGGCGCCAGGGACTGGCGCAGCAGGTCGAACGGGTTGCCCTGGTGGTGGTCGCAGCGCCCATCACGCCAGCGCTGCTCCGCCTGATCCGCCCGAACCGTGAGGGTCCACAGGGGATCACTCACCACAAAGCTCCAGCGGCCAATGCGCTCACCGCCCTCCACCGACTCCAGCAGCACGCCGTGGTCGCTGGCGGCCCCCACCTTCAGCCAGGTGGTGAGGGGAGTTTCCAGATCAGCCGGCCAGCAGCGCACCACTGGGATGAAGGTGCTGCCCGCCGCGGCCTGGTCCAGAAAGGTGGCGCGATCGGGGGAAGGCATCACGGCAACGGGCAGGCAAAAAAAACGGGGCGCCTGGCCCCGCCTTTATAGAGGTTGGCTGGGTTGCGGCCGCTACGAGTGCAACCGGAGTTCGATCAGGAATCGAAGGTGTTCTTGCCGGTGAACTTGATGCTGGAGGGATTGCCGTTCTGGCCGATGCGACGGGCGTTGTGGCCCACCATCACCCGGCCTTCGTTCACTTTCTCAGGGAACACGCCGTCCTTGGGATGCAGGAACTCGGTGTCACCACCGGGGAAGATCCGATAGATCTTGTAGTCCTCGATCCGGGGCTTGAACTTCGTGCGCAGCTGGGTACCCAGGGCCAAGCACTGCTCCTTGCGAGCGAAGTACATGATGTTTTCGCCCTCGTTCATGTGGGCGGCACCACCAGTGGGGAGCTCGAAGGCCTGAACCTTGGAGCTGGTCCAGGTGATGGCGTACTTCTCTTCGGTTTCAGCGGCGTTGAGCAGACCGCCCGTGCTGCCGATGTACTTCGGGAGTTGACCGCTCAATGCCATGGCTTTTTCAGAGAAGGGTCCTGAGAAGGGAATCGGCAGACCGTTTCGCTCGGAAGCTAGCACCGTGTTTTGGGGCAGACAGACGGGTCTGGCCCTCTCTTCACACCCGTCAACAAACGCCTAGCCGGGAGCCACGGGGAAGAACACCGTGAGGTCGTTGCCCGAGCGTTCAGTGAGCCGCCCGCCAAGGCTGTGGAACAGCCGCTGGGTGGCCTGGCGGCTGAGCTGCAGGCTGCCGGTGCCGGGATTCCAGCTGAGCACGGGCCCCACGGAGCGGCGCTCGCCGGCCTCCAGCTCGGAGCCAACCGCCGGATCCCCGGCCCCACTGAGTCGCAGCTTGAGCCGCGACCCAGCCGGCTGCAGGCTGAGCAGCACGCGCGAGCCGGCCGGCAGGCCACGGCTGAACCGATCGATCAAGCCACCGAGCATGGTCTCGAGGCGGCTGGGATCACTGAGCACGGGCGGCAGCTCCGCCGTTATCTCCAACTCCAGCAGCAGACCGCGGCGTTCCAGCTGGTGCCGGCAGAGGGGCTCAAGCTGCCGCAGCAGCTGGGCCAGGTCGGTGCGGGCCAGCCGCTGGGCCGGCACCGGGCCGGGTTGGCGCTGCAGTTCAGCGGCGTGAAAAATCAGGCCGAAGCGATCGATCTGCTCACTGCATTCGCCATCGATCTGCTGCAGCCGCTGACGCACCAGCTCGGAGAGATCGGCCCGGCGCAGCAGGGAGCGAATCAGGGTGCGAATGGTCGCCAGGGGGGTGCGCACCTCATGGGTGAGGGCCTCGAGCAGGGCCAGTTCACTGCTGGGGGCAGGCTTCGCCTCCTGGCCTTCACTGCGATGCACCAGGGGCTGCAGGGTCACGCTGGGAGCCATGGAGGCCAACCGTTCCGCCAGCCGCGGCCAGAACGCCTCCGCCACTTGCCCATCGCTCTGCAGCGGGCCCAGGGCCTGCAACGCCTCCCGCAACCGCCTGCCCTGGTGCGGAGCGGAGCTCTGCAGGCGCCCATCCAGCAGGGTCAGGGCCGCCGACAGGGTGGACGGGTCGAAGCGCACCGCCAGCTGCCGCGCCTGGGGGGAACCCGCCAAGGTCATGGCCACCTGCAGCTGGGGGGTGATCACCAGCAGCAGGGGATCACTGCCATCGCCCTCCTCCAAGGGCAGCCGACTGAAGCCCCCAAGAGCCTCCCGCGCCGGCGGCGCACCGGCGGCCCGGGAGCTGGGCAACAGGGGAGAAGCCTGGGTGAAGAGGTCACCCAGCTCCTCCGGAGCCCACACCCAGCCCTGCAACTGGGCGAGCAGGGCTGGTTCATAGAGGGCCGGCAGGGGCGAGGCCAGCCACACCCCCTGCAGGGGCTGCAACGGCAGTAGAAAATCCTCCTGAAGGGTGGCCAGAGCCGCCCACCACTGGCGGCGAATGCTGTCCTCGTCGCTGCGACCGGCGGGGACACCCGCGGCCAACAGCTGCCGCAGGGACTCCAGGCTGCCGCTGGCTGAGGCCGCCATCAGCGGCGGCCCTGGGCGGAGATGCCGCGGCGGGCCACCGAGGCGCACAGGCCGAGGGCGATGAAGTTCACCAGCATCGCCGAGCGGCCATAGCTGAGCCAGGGCAAGGGAATCCCGGTGATCGGCCCCAGGCCGATGGTCATGTTGATGTTCACCACCACCTGAAACATCACCATCGCCCCGATCCCCACCACCACGAGCGATTCGTAATCCGTGCGGGCCTTTCCGGCGATCTGCAGCAACCGCCAGATCCACACCACAAAGCCCAGCACCACCGCCATCGAGCCGATGAACCCGGTTTCCTCGCCCAGGGCACTGAAGATGAAATCGGTGTGCTGCTCGGGGATGAAGCGCAGCAGCGTGAGGTGGCCCTGCATCAATCCGGTGCCCAGAATCCCCCCGGAGCCAATCCCCACCGTGCTCTGCAGCAGGTGATAGCCCCCGCCCAGGGGGTCCTGGGATGGGTCCAGAAACATCGTGAGCCGGGCGCGCTGGTGGGGCTGCAGAAAGTTGTTCCACAGCCACGGAGTACCCACGGCAAAAGCCCCCTGTACGGCCAGCACGACGCCCAGGCCCACCCGTTTCCAGGGTAGGGATGTCCAGGCCAACCAGCCCATGGCGGGAATCCAGGCCACCAGCAGCCAGGGGAAGGCACCGGCCAGGATCGCCGTGAACAGTGGTGCCATGAACAGCATCACCCAGGCCCCGGGCATGCCCGACCAGAACATCATCACGAGCAGCACGGCACCGAACACCAGCGAGCTGCCCAGATCAGGCTGAACAAACACCAGCAGCCAGGGGATGCTGATCATCGCCACAGGCCGCAGCAGATCCACAGGCCGCTCCACCGGATGGCGGGACAGCACCCTGGCCAGCAACAGGATCGCCGCCACCTTCGCGAACTCGGAGGGCTGCACGTGGAAGCCGGCGATGTTGATCCAGCTCTGGGCGCCCAGAGCGCTGACGCCCACGATCCGCACGGCGATCAGGCTGGCCACCATGCCGCCATAGATGGGCCACTGCCAGCTGCTGATCCGCTCCAGGGGCACCCGCGCCAGCAGCAGGGCGATGGCCATGCCCACAGCGGCGGTGACCCAGTGCTGATACCAATCGGCGTAATCGGCCTGGCGCTGGGTGCTGGCGATCAGGATTCCGGCGATGAAGATCATCGCCAGGGGGATCCACCAGAGCAGCTTGTCCACGCCATCCACCCAGCGGCGGCGCCGCAGCTTGCCGCTGCCAAACATGCCGGCACGCCTGCCCCAGAGGCCGAGCACCGTCATGCCACCGGCACGCCGCCGAGCACCCGTTCAGCCAAGTGGCGGAAGGCTTCGGCCGTGAGGGAGCCCGGAGCGCTGAGCACCACCGGCCGACCCGCATCACCGCCCTGAACCACCGCCAGTTCCATGGGCAACTGGGCCAGCAGCGGCACGCCGGCCTCCGCGGCCAGCAGGGCCCCGCCACCGGAGCCGAACAGTTCGTAGCGCTTATCGGGCGCGTCGGGCGGAATGAACGCGGTCATGTTCTCCACGACCCCCAGCACCGGCACGCCCATCTGCAGGAACATGGCCAGCCCCCGCCGCGCGTCCTGCAGCGACACGGTCTGCGGGGTGGTGACCACAATCACACCGGCCATGGGCACGGCCTGGGCCAGGCTCAGCTGGGCATCGCCGGTGCCGGGGGGAAGATCCACCACGAGCACATCCCGCTCACCCCAGTCCACCTGGTAGAGGAACTGGCGGATGATGCCGTTGAGCATCGGTCCACGCCAGATCACGGGCTGGTTCTCAGCGATCAGCAGCCCCATCGACACCATGGCGATGCCACAGCTCTCGATCGGGGTAAGGATCTGCTCGTTGCCACTGCCCCGCACCTCGGGGGTGCGGTCGGCCACCCCGAGCATCGTGGGGGCATTGGGGCCGTAGATATCGGCATCCAACAGGCCCACCTTGAGGCCACTGGCCGCCAGGGCACAGGCCAGGTTCACCGCCACGGTGCTCTTGCCAACGCCGCCCTTGCCACTGCTCACGGCAATCACCTGCTTCACCCCGGGAACGGGCTGGCGCTCCGGACCACCGCCACCGTGGCCAGCGGCTCCGATGGGGGCGCCCCCATGGCTATGGGCATGGGCCGCCGCCGCTTCAGCGGGCTGCGCCACTTCGATCTGAACGTCGTCAATCCCGCTGAGTTGCAGCAACGCCGTGCGGGCTTCTGCCGCGATCCGCTCCCGCTGGCTGTTGGCAAAGCCCGGCAGCGCCAAACGGAACACCACACGGCTGCCCTGCAGGCGCACCTGCTGGATCCACTCCAGTGCCAGCAGGCTGCGACCACTACCGGCATCCTGGAGGGGCTC
>CALJTZ010000324.1 GCA_937975655.1 uncultured Synechococcus sp.
GCGAGCTGGTCGAGCATCGCCGCCACACCCCGTCGCTTTCGGCCGAGGAGGTCCAGGCGCTGATCGACCGCGGCGCCGACATCGCGATCCTCGATGCCCGCCGCTTCGAGATCCGCGGTCGCGGTGCCAGCAGCGGCATGCGCTGCATCTACGAGCCGATCTACGACGGCAAGATCATTGCCATGCTGAACGCCGCCGTGCGCGTTAACGGGAGCTACGAGGCGGCAGCTGATGAACAACCCAGGTTGGTACGGGTGGAGCAGATCACCGTCACCCGAGCGCCGGATCAGCAGCTCGAGCTCGGGGTCGAATAATCTGAATACTGTCAGAGCTGTATTAAGATCTGGTTGTTGAGCATTCGACCTGATCTTTGCCATCAAGCCGTCACTGACGAACAAGCCGATGAGCAGACAAGTTATCAGTAGCGGCTGCTAGAAATTATGCGGCTGTTCGCCATACACCAAGGCCTTGCATAACGACGTCATTTGATGAGCTTCAACAGTGCTGTCGCTGGTAAGGGTGAGACTCAATAGCTGCCAGCGCTGGCATCGCAGCATGGTCACGGACGAAAGAGCATATATGGGTCCACGCCAACCCTCGTAGCGCGGACGGCACGATCTCGGTGAACTCACGCATGAATCGCAAATACACACGCCACCCAAGGGGGGCTAGCCGATAATAGTATGGCGAGACCAACCAAGCTCATGCATGAATGCCAGATCCAGAAGAATTGTCGAATGACAAGCGAAGACAAGATATGAATGCAAAATTAACGAGAAACGAAGAGCAAGGCTTCGAAAGCAATCTCCAGCGAGTGTCAGAGGACCGGTCTCGATTAGAAGCCGAGCTCCTGGCACGGCAAGCTGAGGCCGAGAAGCGCTTATTCTCGAGAGAAAGTAAGTCATTAGACGGTTTTGACTTTTCGCATAGCGAATTCACAAGGCAGCTGTGCCCAGAAGCCATAGGGCACTTCTGCATGCTTTGGGGAGACCACGGCCAAGGAGGCTACGACACACAGGCGAATGGCTACATTCAAGGTGGCCAGGGAATGGACGATGAATTTGAGTTAATCAGTCTCTATCTCGATTTTCAGGAGGCGTTTAGCGAGCGCAACTGGGATCAAATGAGACAGGTCGTAAGGGAATTGCGTCAACTACGAACTGGCATGGGTTACAGCCAAGCCGAGGAGCGAGAGGCCCGGAGACATGGCAACCTCTAGTAAGTCAGGACGGAAGAAAAGGCTTCTATCGCAGTTCCTGGAAGTGGTCGTTCGCGCAAGCCACCTTGCATCAGCCGCCTGAGTCGAATGAACTGATCCATGACACAACAGTCGGCTGACCATGACCCCCGAGCAACTCGATCAGATCGCCAAGGCTGTGCAGGACAGCCTGCTCAACAGCCTCGATATTTATGTGCAGAGCGCCATGGAGGGGCTCGGGATCACGGAGGAGATCAGCGACGATGACTGGCAGACCTTGGTAGATCAGATCCTGGCCTGAGCCCATGGACCCTGCTGTTCATGCCCGCTTGCTGGCCGACCTGCATCAGTTCGCCGTGCTGCGTCATGCCCGCTGGGATCCGCTCGGACTGATGGCGGTGCGCCAAGCCATCCGAGAGCGCCTGGCGCCGTTGGGGCCGCTAGAAGAACACAGGTTTGCCTCCTCAGGAGAGGAAGGCGTCAACCTGATCCTGCGGCTGCCTGGGCGAGACGCCCAGCTCGCGCCTTTGCTGGTGGGGGCCCACTACGACGGCCCGCTCCACTCCCCCGGTGCCGACGACAACGCCAGTGGCGTGGCGGCGCTGCTGGAGCTGGCAAGACGTTGGGCGGCAGATCCGCCTCGACGGCCGATCTGGCTGGTGGCGTTTGACCAGGAAGAGTGGGGGATGGTGGGCAGCGCTGCCCTGGCGCAGGAGCTCCGTGAAGCAGGGCAACGCCTCAAATTGATGGTGAGCCTGGAAATGCTGACGTTCACCAGCGAAGAGCAGCACTATCCCGTTCCCGGGATGGAGGCGGTCTATGGAGGCCGTGGCGATTTCATCGCCCTTGTGGCCAATGCCGGCGCCGGCCTGCTGTTGCCAGGGCTTGCCCGCGCAATGGGCCGTCATATCCCCACCAAGGTGTTGCCGGTGCCCAACGGCGGCAGGGCCATCCCGGATGTGCGCCTCAGCGACCACAGCCCGTTCTGGGATGCGGGCTACAACGCCCTGATGGTGACGGACACCTCGTTTATGCGGAATCCGCATTACCACCAGATGAGCGACACGGTGGAGACGCTGGATCTGCCCTTCTTTGCGGCAGTCGTGGAGGGGCTTGGCATGGCTTTTGGCGAGCTATAAGGTTTGCAGGTTGAAGATTTACTTCAGGCAACTTAATTCGGCTTGCACAGTCAGACAATGAGTCTTGGATATCCCTGCAATGCCACGCTAGATTCCATTTAGAGGGGCGCTGCGGAATGGCTTCCACTTTAGCGATTATATCGCAAATGCCAAGTAGAATCGATGAGCCAATCAGGCAGCACACATGCTTAACCACTTAAAGTTGTGGCGGGCTTGAGGCAGGTGCGTGGCGGTTGGCGCGCGTCGATCTTCAGGCATAAAATCAGGGTTTGTTTCTGATGTAGCTCACCTCACATCCCTTGACCATCCGCGCTTCCTGCATCACGGTAGCTGCGTTAAAGGCAGAAAACTCAAACCGTTGGAACAGATCTAGGCCTCGGTCGAGGGTGATCTTCCAGCCATGGTCGGTGGTGATGCTGCGAGCGTGGAAGTTGGGACTGGCGTCAATCTCCCAGGTGAAGGGCGTGCTGGTTCCAGCGAAAGAATCCTGCACCTGACCGAGATTCTCCACCTGCTTCTCCATCGTCTCCTGATCGGAGCCCGTGATCAGATGAACGCTCACCTCGTCGCCCACGGGGGTGATCTCATTCACCATGCGCAGAAACTCGACCAGGTTGCGAATCTGGTGGAAGGCACGGATGTAGGGATCTCGGATGATGATACCGCTGCAGCCCTGCAGGTAATCGGCGAACAGGCGGCGGTAGCTCCAACCCTTGGAATTTTCCAGTACCACCAGATGCTGTTCCTTCAGCGGAGCGCCGGTGGCAGGCGCTGCCTCGCGGCTCAATGCGGTGGCAGTTACCGCCGGCTCGGTGAATGCAGCTCGTTGAGGCTCGGGTCTGGCCACCGGGGCTGTTGCTTCTGAGGCAGTGGGCTCTGCAGCATTGCCATCAGCTGCTGCCGGAACAGCTTCGAGGTGCAGGGGCCTGAGCCCTGCAAGGGCCGGATACTGCTGCTCTTCAGGCGTCAGCACGGTGACGGATGTCCCCTCGGCTAGTGACCGGTAGGCGAAGTCATGGGGCTTGAAGGTGTCGTCGATGCGCAGAATCTGCTCCCGCACCCGGCGGCGACACTCCATGGAGAACTCCAAGAGCTCAGCTATCTCCTCAGGTGTGGCCTTGCCATCTGGGTGGATGATCTTCATCAGGCCAGAGAAGGTCTTCTCGAAGCCGGTTTGATCGCGGGTGGAGACCTCAGAACTGATCTCGAAGTGAGACTTGTACAGACCGGTGTAGTCCTCGGTCCGCAGGTGCTTGAGCACCTCAGCGATGTAGTCCACCACAAAGCCATAGCCAGTGCAGTACAGCTCATGGCGCACCGTCTGCACCTCCCAGCCGGGGTTAAAGGCGTGGATACGATCGAGGAAAGCCGAATCGATGTATTTGTCTGGAAGCGGCTCGTAGAAGTGGGAATGCTTGAGCATGTAGGCCACCGACTTCTGGGTGTTGCCCATAAACACCATCGAGGCCTCGGCCGAGAGCTGCTCAATACCCCGCGAGAAGGTGCGATTGGCCATATAGTTCTTCATAATGTCGACGAGCGTCTTGTCGACCTTCTTGTCCTTGCCAGCAAATTCGTCGAAGCAGATGCAGTCCCAGTAGCCCACCAGGCCGATCTTGCCGTTGGCGTTGCTCACAAACAGCTTGGGCGCAGTGACCTCCGAGCCTGAGATCAGCATTCCGTGGGGTGAGAACTCGGCATAGACGTGGGACTTGCCCGTGCCCTTTGGACCAAGCTCCAGCAGGTTGTAGTTGCGCTCGCAGAATGGAATCAGGCGGATCAGCGTGAGCAGCTTGCCCCTGCGCGTGAAAGGCTCAGGGTTGAACCCCAAGCTCTGCATGAGCACGTCGATCCACTCGTCTGTGGTGAATTTGGCTCGAGCCGCAAGGAATTCATCATGGTCGATGCTTGCTACTTGGATTGGTTTCAGGCCAGCGATCTGCCAGGGGCTAGCATTGGGATCGACTGGCAACTCATATTCGACATCAGTAATCGCCCAGACACCACCCACCAGCATCTTCGGAAAGCGCTTGACGTAAGAGTCGTCAATCGGAACCTTCTTGAGGCCGAGATTTGTAAACTCTGCCTCATGAAAGCCGCCTCGGTCGTTGAAGGTGGCAGTGACCTTATCAATGACTTTGTGACTACCCCGATCGCTAATCGTTGACCGAACCAGTTCGGCCTGATTTCGATGCACGTAATGCTTGGCCAGGATCCGACGCACCGACTCAAGCCCTTCGCTGATCAGGGTTGGATCCTCAGTAGCGCAATGCTGGCCCAGTAAGTACTCGAGTACGTAGGTGGGTACTACCGCGTTTTGCTTGAGCTCGTTGGTGAGGTCCTTGCGGACCACGAGTCCAGGAAAATGCTCCAGGATCTTCTGATCCAGGGGGCTGTGGCTAGCTCGGGGTGCGCTGGTGGCCATGGAGGGATCAGAAGTCATCGAAGTCGCTGCCGAAGGGCTGTTGCAGCTTCAGGTCCACAGTCTTGTACGGCACAGGCGTGGAAACGCCCTCCAGGTGCTGCTCTACCCGGAGCTCCAGCATCTGGTTGTTGTAGTCGCTGGCAGCGTTGGACAGCTCCAGCACCACCTGCTGCTCCCGCTCGCGGGCCTCGCTGGCGGCGGAATCCAGCAGCACGGTGCGGTGGGCGCAGAGCAGGGCACCATCAGCCTTGGCGTAGAGGCCGATGCGTAGCTGCAATGGCAGGCGCTTTTTGGGCTCCACCGCCTCCAGCTGGAACAGCCCGAAGCTCAGCTTGCCCATGGTGATCTTGGCGGGCACCCGCAGCAGCTCGGCCTCCACGGTCCGGCTCTCGTCCTTGCGCTCCCGCTTGAGCTTGATCACAGGCACCACCACCTCTTGCAGGGAGGTGCCGCCATGCACAAAGCGGGATCCCGATCCAGAGCGGGGGTAGCGATCAAGGCCAAGGGGGAACACCGCTTCCCAACTGCCGGCAAGACCCATCTCACTGGCGGTGAACACCTTCTGCCCGGCACTGGGCTTGATGCCGGCCCCCAGGGCAAAGCGACGATTCTTGAAGCTGAGCTCCTTGGCCTCAGGGAACTCGGAGCGGTCGTTGGCATCCACCGGTTCCTGCTGGAACAGGAAGCCGTGGTCAGCGGTGATCACGGCCTGACTGCCCTTGAGGCTGCTGATCTTGCGCAGGATCGCGTCCAGCTCATCAAAGGCCTGCTCCACCGCCTGGCAGGTGTCGGCTTCCGTGTCGCGCTTGTCGCCGATCCGATCGATGCGGTTGTGGTAAACAACGATCAGGTCGTGCTCCTTGATCAGCTCGGCACCTTCCTTGGTAGTGGGCAGGTTGAGGAAGTCTTCCGCCTGAATCGCCTTGGCACGGCCTTTGGCGTAGGCCTTGAGGATCTTGTCGCGGTTGTCGGTGCCGGAGGCGCTCTGACCGTCCACCAAGGCCTTGGCCTGCGGGTCGTGGATATCGATGCCGAGCTGGGCACCGGGCAGCAGAGCGGCCATGCCCAGCTGGGTGTAGGAGGGGAGCACCCCCAGCAGGGCATCCACTTCCGCCTTCCAACCCTTGCCCGCCTGAGCGTTGAGGCGATTGGCGAAGTCGCGGGCGGCCTCGTAGCGCAGGGCATCGGAGATCACCACAAACAGGCGCTTGAGCCCCTTGGAGGAGAGCGGTGCATGCACGTAGCGCATGTGGAACTCCTTCTGCCGCGGCAAGGCCGTGGAGCTCCAGCTGCTGAGCTGACTCACCTGATCGCTCCAGCGGTTGGTGAGCGGCAGCAGCACGTTGTTCACGTACTGGTTCTCCAGCCATTCCCGCAGCGGCTTGAAGAGAGTCGGCTGCTGGTAGGTGCGGGCGTGGAAGATGCAGCGCCTGTAGGCCTGATCCAGCCGCCACCAGCTGTTGCAGTAGCGCTGCAGGCCCTCCTCGAAACCGGGGACCTGTAGATCAGCCTTCGCCAGCAGTTGGCGGAAGGTGATGGCCTGCTCCAGGGCGCGGTAGCCGTGCAGGTGCTTCTCGAACCAGCATGAGCTGCTGCGGCCTCTGATCGCGTCCAGCAGGTCGGCGTCTGAGGCGTCGGCCTGGAAACGATGCAGCAGCCGGCGGAGCACAAAGCGCTCGATCAGCTCGTAGCTGTCGTCGTCGTCTGGGTCGTAGCTGTCTGGCGCGTCGTTGAGCTGGTCCTCCACGCGCAGCACTCCGGCGAGGTGATCGCTCCACTGCTCAAAGGCACTCCTTGCACTGCGGCTGTCTTTCCAGATGCTCATAAACACCCGGGCGTGGGGCAGCAGGACGCCATCGGGCCCGATCGAGCTGACGCTGTTGAACAGGGCAACGGCGAAGTCGCGCAGGTTGGGCTCGGGGCTGGCGTAGCAAAACTTCTCGCCAACCGCCTTCCAGAAATAGCTGCTCAGCCGGTGGTTCCCGTAGAGGGCCTCCACAGGGTCGTCGCCATCAGGGTTGGCCGGATCCAGCTGCCCGAAGGCATGCAGCAACAACTGATCGATATCGGGCGGCTGCTTGGCCAGCACGGCGAGCATCTTGAGCCGCACGGCGCTCTTGTCGTCATTGGGGCGCCGCAGTTCCTTGAGCTTGGTGGTGCGCACCGGTGAACGAAAGAAGGCCTTGTGCTCTTGGGCCAGCTCTTTGAACTCCAGCGTCAGCCCGGCCTCCTGGATGTCGAGGGAGGCACGATCGGCCGTGAACTCATGACCCGCCAGCAGCAGATCCAGCAGCCAGTTGTCAGGTTCAGCTGGCTTGGCGGAAGGGATGTAGAGGAGGAAGCGCTGGTCGAGGGGGGCGCGGCTGACCTGCACCTTCACGGAGAACTCGTTGTTCTCCACCCGCAGCTTCTCGGCGGCCGCAGGTTGGTAGTCGACGAACTCCGAGGCCCACTCGCCGCTGGGGTCGTACCAGAGCACCACACGTTTGCGGGCGAGAGCGGCGTCAAGGCTCTCGTGGATGCGGGTGGTGGCAGCGGGGGAGCGGGTCATCACTGAGGCTTCTGAAGCAGGCGGTATTTCTGCAGCCGGCTGTTGGGTGTCTCCGGCAGGGTGTAGCCGATCTCGTCGCGATCCAGAAGCTGGCGGATCGTGCGGTTGAGAGCCCCGGAGACGGAGTCTCTGCCCAGGGCCTGAGCGATCTCCGATTTGCTCAACGGGCCATGAGCCAGAGCCTGGAACACCCTCTCGGCGGGCGACTCTGCCCCCGACTCTGCCCCTGACTCTGCCCCCCTGATGCGACTCTGCCCCTGTTCTGCAGGGGACTGGGTGGCCAGGGGCAGAGTGACCCGAAAGCGCAAGCCGACTTCCTCAAAGGCGGGCGGGGGAAGCTGTTGGCTTGCTGCCTCTTCCAAGATCACGGGCACACCACTGCCCCACTGCTCGATCAGGCCGAGCTCACGGAACACCCGGCTGATCACGCGATTGCGCAGACGACTGATCCCCCGGGGAAGATCATCAATCGTCAGACCGGGGATGAGCACCCCTGGGTTTTCGATCTCGATCCGGTCGTCGAAGAACGCCACGCGGATCGGGGCACCGCGCTGGGAGTAGTCGGCATGCACCAGCGCGTTGGTGAGGGCTTCCCGCAGGCTGGCCAGGGGAATGCTCCAGCGGTCCACGCGCCGCAGCTCCTGAAAATCAGCGGAACGCACCGCGTGTTTCTTGAGGAAGGCCAGGGCTTGCTCCAAGGCCTGCGGGAGTGGTGCATGGATGTCGAGTTGATCAAAAATCCCGGCCTTGGTGGTGCCCACAAAGCGAGCGCACTGCAGCCAGGCATCGGGGAACCAGCGTTCACGCTCCCGTCCGAATAGCAACACCCCGCCTGCGGTCGGCACGTCTTGGCCCTGAACCGTGGTCAGCATCCGCAGGCTGTGCAGGTCCTGATCGTTAATGGAGCGGATGCCCTCAAAGGCTGCTGTGATCGCCTCACGATCCAGGTCATTGACGGAGAGCTCTGCGATGGGTTGCTCATCAAACGCTGCACCGCTCACACTGCGGCGCAGCTCCTCGATCAAGGTGGCGTCTGCCTGGCGGTTCGTAGACCCCAGGCGCACGAACACACCCTGCTCCGGGCCTTGTTTGATCAGGTGATGTGGGCGCTGGCCGCTGGGGAACACCTCCACCAGCAACAGGTTCAGATCTCCATGGGCCACCAGTTCCACATTGGGCACCAGGCGTGGGGCGATGCCATCGGCGATCAGGTTGCAGAGTTGCTCCTCGGCCTGCAATGGCTCTGGCAGGCCGATCACGTCGCGGGTTCCATCAGACACCCCGATCAACGCCAGACCACCGGCACTGTTGGCGAAGGCCACCAGGGTCTTGAGCAGGTTCTGGGGAGAGGAGAGATCGCGTTTGCACTCGAAGGTTTTGCCCTCGGGGGTGGTGAGCAGCTCGGCAATGGATCTCTGCATCGCGAAGTCCTCAGTCCTCCTTGGCCGCTAGCCCTGGAATCGGTGCCAGCACGTCCTGTAGCTTGAGGTAGTTCACCTTCACCCCGTCATCGAGATCGAGCTCGATGCGTTGCTGGGCCAGGGGCAGGAGGGCGTCCTGCTCCCAGGCCTGGCACTCCTTGAGCACCTTGGTGATCTTCTCGGCCTCCTTGCGGGCTGCGGTGCGTTCGCGGGTGGGGAGGTCGTCGTTGAGCTGGTCGAGGCCGAGCTGGGCCAGGCGGGCTTCCAGCTTCTGCAGGTAGGGCCGGAAGTAGTTGTTGAGCACCTGGTTGAGGGTGTCCTTGGTGTAGCGGTGCAAGTAGATCAGGCAGGCAAAGCCTTTCTTGGGACTCTGCACCAGCCAGTAGATCGGCCGCTTCTTGTAGATCTGCAGGTGGTCTTTGTAGAAGTCGCTGCAGAAGTATTTGCGGATGTCTTTGCCGAGAGACTCTTCGATGAAGCGGAGGTTTTCGGTGACGGTGCTCTCGGGGAAGGTGACCTCCAGGAACTCGCGGGTTCGGGCGACGATGTCGTCTTCAAACCACTCACCATCTAGTACGGGGATGATGGCGTCTGGATCGGGTTTGAACTGGACGTTGGCGATGGGCTTGCCGACTTTTTCTTCATAGGCAGCATGATGGGAGGCTTGACAATCACTGGGAATAGCAATAATCAGCCCGTCTCTATCGAGAGAGAAACGGCCCATTGCGCATCCAATAATATAGCTTAGCAAATCACGCACTTCTCTTTCGGTGTCATTGCAAAGAAGGCTAGAGCGGAACTGGGGACGAGCGTCATTCGTTTGATCAGGGAGGTCGAGATCTTGACCCCAAGCAGCAGAGAGCTGTCGTTCATAATCAAGAATAAGACTGGTGCTAAGGTCTCGTCTGCGGCCTAGATCTAAGCAGCTGCAGCTCAGGCTCCTCGCGCTAGCTTCTGATTCCTGATACTTCTCGCAGGCAAGAACGGGGGATTTAAGGAAGTTGATACTTGTCTCTCTAGAGTCCCAATCCGCCCTGGCAAGCTCAATGCATTTGAGAGCTAGTTCTGCTTTTGATGCCTTAGTATCAGGGTTGCTCTCAAAGGGAATTTTAAGAAAGTCTCCGACTTGAAAGTTTAGGGTAGGGTTAAGCATGGATATGATACGCGCGCAAGCTGGTGTATTCAGGAATGACAGGATCTCTAGCAGAGTTATATCGTCGGCGAACACAGAAGGCCCCGCCGCATCAAAAAGAGCGCCACGGTCGAACCATCGAAAAGAAGAGTCGCTAGACGTAATGTAAGACCATGTCAGTCCTTGCCTGAAATAGTTCTCTTCGCCTCGTATACAGGAGTTGGGCATTGAGCGAATCTCGCGACCATCATCCTTCCAGTTGACGACCCAGTAATTGTTGCCATACCACTTCCTGTATTCACCGCCTTTATTATAGAAGATCCAATCTTCTCCAACCATTTGCGATGATACTTCATGCCACAGCCTAACAAACCTTGCATTATTTCCTGTCTGGATACCATTGGAGGCGGAGCAGGCGCGCCTAAGAGGAGAGCTCTTTGCGATAAGCTTCAACATTGACACAGGCTCCCAATATCCAAATACCCGCCCTGGCATAGCTTTGAAAATAGCAGTGTCTCTCTCGAAGTAGCTGTCTGCTTTTCTTGATTCAATGATGGCCAGGAACCGATCTGAAAGACTAGCCTTAGAAACATTCAGATCAGTAAGCCGAATGAATGTTGCGGGATTGCTCCGACTTGTTGTTTTCTCGGAAATACTTGCGCACACCTGCACCGTAGCTCCCTCAATCGCTCCCAGCGGCAGCTCAAGAAGCGTTGTGAGTGATCTTGCACCCAGGAGCTCGGCTCTGACTTGCTCGTGCGCTGACAAATAGAGCCATGTATTAGGGGATAACATGCCCAAGAAGCCGCCAGGCAGTAGCAAGTGATTGCTGGCGCCAAAGAACGCCGAGAAGGTATCAGCCTTGTAATCGCTAAGCGCAGATGCTAGGTAATCTCTTAGCTCAGCATTCATGACTCGCTTGGCGAGATAGGGAGGATTCTCGACAACCACGTGATACCGCTGGCTAAGCATCTCGGCCTGTGCACAGCAGATCAGCAGTTTCTGATGCGTGTTCTGTATCAGGATGTCGTCGGAATTGGCAGCTGTCTCAAGCTTTCTTGCGAAAATGGAAAGCTTCTGGTTGTTGAGCGCTGGTTGCAGCAAGGAGCCAATTGAGTCAGTGGCTTGGCGAAACTGGTGAATCTGACTGAGCTCCTCTTGCGTGAAGTCTGTTCCAGTGGTTCGAGTCCAATTATGGATTTCACTTGGACTAATCACAGCATTACGAAGGCATACCACCCGAGGCCTTGTTGCACGGCGGAATGCATTTCTTGACACTTCGCGTGATTTGCATATGAGAGCAAATTGGGCGAGCTGAGCCGCGCGTGGACAGATCTCTAGGCCAAAGAGATTATATTCTAGTATCTTTTCTGGGATCTCGCTTGCTTGATAGCCTGCTTCCTCGTATATCTTGGCCAGGAGATCAAATGCGTAGGTTAGAAGGTGTCCGGATCCACAGGCAGGGTCTAGCAGCTTGATCTCCTCCGGCCCATTCACGGTTAGATGAGTGACTGAGTCGGGGTTTTCGGGCTCATCAACGAAGTAAGGCATTTGCGCCTTGAGCCCTGAATTTGGCTTGGAGCGAAGCCATAGTCTCCCGAGCGAGTTCTCCACCATGTAGCGCACGATCCAATGAGGTGTGAACAGCTGAGTGACGGCCGGAATGTCTTCTGATGGCACCGCCTTCTTACGTGCCATCACCTCTTCCTTCTTCTCCAAGATGTAGAACTGGTACAGCCAGCCGAGTATCTCGATGTCCTGGCAGTCATCGTCGGAGACGACTGCTTTGAAATCGGCAGTTACGGAGGCCTCGCTCAGTACATCGTCAGGCAGCAACAGCTCCGTGGAATCGTCCAGCTCCTCAAACAGATCCGGCATAATCTGATGATAGAAGCGGCAGCTAGCCAGAACCAGCTCGCGGTAGACCTCCCCTTGCGGATCCGCCCCGGCGATCGCCGGCGGGATCTGGCCATCGAGCAGCCCATGCAGGCGGTCTTCATTGGTGTGGGCCTTGAGCTCGGTGGGCAGGCTCCCCGCCCGCATCAGCTTGAGCAGTTCCGGCTGGGTGTCGCCTTCAGCTGCAGGCATCAGCACCTTGCATCCGAACGGGTGCCAGCCACGGGCATCTAGATAGCGCAGCGCGCACAGCCGGTTGAACCACGTGTAGGCCACCCGCTCCATTAGCTGCTCTCGGTTCTCCGTTTCCTGCTCGCGCAGTTCAGCAATCTGCCTGGCATAGGTGCTGAGGGTGTCAGGTGTCTGGCTGTGAAGCAGCAGATCGAGCTTGCGGCCCACCGCCTCCAAAAGCTGCCGGCGCATCGCCGGGGCAAAGGTCTTGAGGGCAGCGGTGTTGACTGGCATGGATTAGGAGTGGACGGTGGGTGGCTTGGAGAAAAGACTGCTACTGCGATCAGAGGCTGATCCGGTGGCCTTGATCCAGCTCGGCCTGGGCGGCTGCGCGCAGGGCATCCAGCCATTGCTGCAGCTCCGCACTCGTTGTGATCTGGCTCATCGGGGAGCTCACCTTCAGGGATGAGGCCGCTACCACCGTGATCGCCGCAGGCGGCGGAGCGTCTTTGGGCGCTGCCAGGGCAGCCATGCGTTGCAACTGTTTGGGCACCTCTTCCGAGCGATAGCGGTTCAGCCTCAAGAGCGCAGTACCCGGCTTGCTGGCACCTTGCACATCAGCCTTGGCCTGAGCCGTGGGGGCGAGCACCTGCGCTTGCTGCTCCTCATCCAGCTTCTGGAAATCGCTGTCGGTCTTGAGACGTGCCTCCTGCTCAGTGATCTGCTGCAGGGCGTCGGCCTGGGCCTGCTGGAGCCGTTGCTCCAGCTGCTTCTGCAGTTCCGCCATGGCATTGTTGGCCTGGGGGATCAGGCCGCCGGCATAGGGCTTCTCGCTGCTGAGCAGCGCCCGTAGTGGTTGCACCAGATCAGCCGGCAGATCGGCGAACTCATCGCCGTAGCGGGTCTCAAATGCCTTCACCTGGTCGTAGACCGCCTTCTGGTTGCCATTGAGGAACTGCTTCAGGGGGGTGAGCAGGTCTTCCTCAGCATCGATCCAGTTGTCCTTGAAGGTGTCAAGCTGATTAAGCAGGTAGCCGTCATCCTTCTTGGCCAGCGCCTCAGCCTCCTCGGCCCAGGGCTTCACCGCAGCAATGAATTCATAGGTGCTGGCCTGGCCCGCCAGATCGCGCAGTTCCTGCGCCTCCTCACGCATGGCCATCCGGAAGGCTTCGCAGGTGCTGCGGGCATCGGTGCCGGGACTCTGCACATTGAACAGATCCTGGTGGAACCTCTTGAGCGCATTGATCGTGCTGGTGTCGTACACCTCCTGCTTGCGCACACTCACGCCGCCCAGCTTGCGGCTGTTGGTGAGCGCATCGATCACCTCCACGCTGCTGAGGAGTTCCTTCTCCCGCAGCTCCAGCTTCCCGAGCCGGTACAGGCGCGCAATGAAGGTGAGTGTGGCCCAGTTGCTCCAGCCGTAAGGCCGCGCCTCGAACTTGCGCACCAGGTCTTCTGCGCTCAGGCGCTCGCCCAGCTTCTGCTGGCGCTCCACCTCCACGAGCACCTCCTGCTCGGCTTCCGACAGCTGCACCGCCAGGCCATCAAGCAGATCGTCCTGATCTTTCACCACAGCGGCCACGGTGGTTTCACTGAAGGAGCCGTGCACCATCTTGAGCTTGGGGAACGCCGAGCGGATCAGCTCCTGGTAGGCCTTGCTGAACCGGGTTCTCGGATCGCCTTCCCCAACCGAGAGGGTCTGGCCATTCACCACGAGCGCGGCCGTGCGCAGTTGCTCTTCCGCCAAGCGAGTGATCTCCTGCCTGCGTGTACCGCTCTGCTTGGCCCGAATCGCCAGGATGGCGTTCAAGGCCTCATCTTCGCTGCCACTGTTCTGGCGAACGTAGAGTTCGGTTTTCAACTGGCTGCGGATCTGCTCCAGCAGCCGCTGCTTGCTCGGTAGCACCGCCATCAGTTCGGTACCGCCCATGTTGCGGCTGTGCAGGATCGCCTCGTTTCCGTAGTTGGGGTGCTCCGGCGTCACCAGGTTCACGGCCACATCGGTGTCCTTGCCCTTGATGAGGCCGTCGTCGATCTTCTGAGCAAACGAGTAATCATTGCCGTTGTCCTCAAAACGGATCTTGTTGCTACGCAGCACGTCATCAAACACGATCCGATGCAGGGCCTTGATCACTTCCGAGTCGGACACCTCCGTACGCTTGATTTCCTGCTCAACATCCTTCTCCTTGTCGGTTAGGAACTCGTAAATCTCGCCATTGCGCTGCAGGTAGCTCTGACTCTCCAGGTTGATCAGAGCATCCTTCACCCTCTGCTCATGGGCTCGGATGTCGAAGTTGGGCTCATTGATCAGCAGGATCGCGATATTGCGTGCCGTGCTCTTGAACTGCGGCACCCACTTGAGCAGGAAAAGTGCCTTGAGGATGCGCAGTTCCAGGTCGCCCACCTGGTTCTGCGCGGTCACCATCGTGTTCTGTTTATCTCCTCGAATTGCTTCGCGGATGCCGTCATAAAGCTGGTCAAAACTGGCCAGCCGCCCTACCGGCAGCTCCTTAATCTCCTTGGCCACCTCCTGAAACACGGAGAGCATCGAGCGCTCCCCCACCGCCATGTTGCGACCCTCGAAAATACTGTGGGTCGCCAGGCTTTGAATCGCCTGCTGGAAAAGACTCAGCTGGTAGGGATGGAAGGGATAGAGCCCGCAGAAGCCTTGGCAATCGCTCCAGCCCTTGAGTTGAATCGAGCCATCGCCGAACCGGAACAGGGTGGTGAAGTTCTCCTTCTCCTGCTCGTAGATACTGATGAGCTGCTCCGGTTCATCCGGGGTCTTGGCTAACAGGCGCCGCTGGATCACCTCCTGTACATCAGCGCTTGCCAAGGTGAGCTTTGTCTTGAAGCGGCCCTGGATCTTGCTCAGGTCGTCGGCCTGCTCAAACTTCACCTGCCCGATGACTCCCTCCAGGTCCGCCTGGGAGGTAATAAACACAGCTGCTCGGCCATCTGTCGCGATGGCCAGGCTCTCCACCACAGTCTGCAGGTCTAGAAGTCGATTCCGTTCTTCTCCGATGAATTGGCCAACCTCATCCACAAAGAAGTTAAGACGAAATCCATGCGGCTTGCTGTCCAGGTATTCCTTGACTCGACTGGCAAAGCCTTCGATAGAAAGCCTATAGCTGTCTTTTGCATCATTGACCACTTTGATAGCGTCGTCTTCGCTGCCGCCAAACTGCTCGGCGAAAGCCCTGGCGAAGCCCCGCTTCGTGACTGTTGCCAAAGCATCACGGTCGTTTTCCCAGCTGCGGCCGTTGACGCGCTGGTAGGTCTGCTTGAACGCTTCGAACTGACCGCGTTTGTCCAGGTCGTGCTCGAACTGGGCCACATAGCCCTGGTTGCCGTAGTAGCCCTGCAGCTCGTTGAGCACCTTCATGAACACCTCAAGAATCGGCGCCTCATGGGTGCCGCCAATGCCATCGAATTTTTCGGCGATGTTGAACAGCAAGCTGCGGGCTGGAATCGCCGTCGCCTTCTTGAGATCGGCGCTGAGGATTTCGTCCTCCACCTTGGGCAGCAGAATCTCCACCGGCCGCCTGGCCTCCTCACCCACCCGCTTCTCGCTGTCGAGCATCAGCGAGAGCATCTTCAGTAAGTGCGACTTGCCCGACCCGAAGAACCCGGAGATCCATACGCCATTGGCGGTGGGGTTGTGCAGATAGGCATCCGTAAAAGCACCCAGGCCCTTGCTCACCTCGCGGGTAACGACGTATTCGTCAAGTTCAACTTGAAGATGCCGTTCGTCAGCCGCCTTGATCACTCCATCGATCGGGCGATCAACTGGCTTGGCAAAGAGCTCTCGGATGGTTGTACTAGTCATGAGCTCTTGATGTCGAAGTAATCGAGGTTGATTGCGCGGTAATGGGCATTTTCGATCTTGGTTGTGGCACTTTTGCCAAACAGTCGCAGATAGGTGCCGCCGTCGGCATCCTGCGAGTACTCCCCAGGGAAGAAAATCACCATGGGGTACCGCACCATCGCTGGCTGCAGCGCTTCAAGAATCGTGTGGGTGCGCAGGAACGGGTACACCTGGCCTGATCCTGTTATCAGGCTGATCTGTGAGTCGCCCAGCACCTCCATCAACTTGGGTACAAGGGCCCTGCTGGGTTCAGCCACGTTTTGGAGGGTGTCAAACAGATCACTCTTACTCCAGGTGGCTTCCTCCTGCAGCACCACATCCAGGTAGCCCTTGACCTCCAGCAACTGCAGCACCAGCTCAAACAAGTCCACGTGCTTCACCCGCAGGCCCTGCTTGCGCAGGTATTGCTCTGCTCCCTTCACCACCACACGCAGCTGGTCTTCGTCGGCCGGGCTGTAGGTCTGAATAAAGATCGGCACCTCCTTGGCCACGCCGCGCATCTCGAGGAACTCGGGGCGGGTGAGCACCTCCTGCAGGCGCTTGTCGAGGCCGCTGATGCTGCTCATGGTTTCGTCCTCCGGGCCGGGGCGGTTTTTTTGGCTGCAGGCTTGGATTTGGGCTTGGCTGCCGCCTTGTCCGCAGGTTTGGCTGCTGGCTTAGCTGCAGGCTTGGACGCAGACTTAGTCACTCCTTTTGGCGCTGGCTTGCTGGTCGGCTTCACTGCGGGTTTGGGATTCGCTGCCTTCGCCTTGCCTGCTTTGACCGCTCGAGCA
>CALJTZ010000325.1 GCA_937975655.1 uncultured Synechococcus sp.
GGCGGCCGGTCGGCTGCTGCAGGCCCTGCGCATCGACAGCGAGCCCGTGGTGCGCAGCAACAGCGCCTGGTCGCTGGGGCGCCTCTATGGCGATCTGGTGGAGCCACGCCAGAAGGAGGTGGTGGAGGCCTTGTTGGGGGCCTTGCTCCACGACTCCGACATGGCGGTGCGGGATGAGGCTCGCCTGGCCCTGGAGCAGCTGGAGGATCCCCTGGTGCTGGAGCGGTTGCAGACCCTGGTGGATGAAGGGCTGTTGGCGTAGGCCAGCCAGCCCCTGGTGAACCCGGCTAGCATCCCGGCACCTTCCGCTGCCTGGGATGGCCCAGCAATCCATCCGCTTTCGCATTCGGCCCGACGGCCGCGTTGAAGAGCTGGTGGAAGGCGTTCAGGGCAGCGGCTGTGAGCAGCTCACCGAACGCATCGAAGCCAGGCTTGGCACGGTGCAACAGCGCCAGTCGACGTCTGAGGCCTTTGCGGCCCAGGCCTCGGTGGTGACGCCTGAGCAGACCATCTCCACCTCGGTTTCCTGATGTCGCACTTCAGCACCGTCAAGACGGAATTGCGTGATCGCGCTGCCCTGATGGAGGCCCTGCGGGACCTGGGCCATCAACCCAGCGATGGCGAGCATCCCGTGCGCGGGTACCGCGGTCAAACCGTGGTGGCCGATCTGGCCATCGCCTCCAGCGAGGGAACGAACCTGGGCTTCCGCTGGAACGACGTCAGCGGCAGCTATGAGCTGGTGACCGATCTGGATCTGTGGAAGCAGCCCATTCCGGTGGAGCGCTTCCTGGCCAAGCTCACCCAGCAGTACGCCTTGCGCAGCATCCTGGCTGCCTCGGTTCAGGAAGGGTTTCAAGTGAGTGAACAGCGCCAGGCCAGTGATGGCAGCATTGAACTGGTGGTGACCCGCTGGGACGGGTGATCCCAGGACTGGGAGGTGTGCTGTGAGCGCCGATCCCTCACTGGCTTTTTCGACGGCCGCCGCCGCTCCCCCCCGGGCCAGTGGTTGTGAACCGCTGCTGGGTGGAGCCCTGCGCCAGAAGGCTGTCTGGGTGGACGAAGCCGTGTGCATCGGCTGCCGGTATTGCGCCCACGTGGCCGGCCACACCTTTGTGGTGGAGGAGGCGTGGGGGCGCTCCCGTGCCATCCGTCAGGACGGCGACAGCACCGAGACCATCCAGGAAGCGATCGACACCTGCCCCGTGGATTGCATCCATTGGGTGCGTTACGAGGAACTGCCCGCCCTTGAGGAGCAGTGCCGCTCCCAGGAGCTGCTGCCCCTGGGGCTGCCCAGCTCCAGCCGTCCCAGGCGCACCCTGCCGCGGCGGGATCCCTCCTGATGCTCCCCACCCGCCGCTTCGGCCGCACCGAACTGCCGATGCCCGTGCTGTCCCTCGGGGGCATGCGCTTTCAGCAGAGCTGGAGCGATCTGCCGCCCTCGGAGATCACGGACCACAGCCAGGCGAACCTGAGGGCCACCCTCGAGTTGGCCGTGGCAGCGGGGTTTCACCACATCGAGACGGCTCGCCACTACGGCAGTTCCGAGCGGCAGCTGGGCTGGTTGTTCCCCGAGGTGCCTGATCCGCAGCGGATCCTGCAGACCAAGGTGCCTCCCCAGGCCGATCCGGCGGCCTTTGAGGCGGAGCTGGCCCTGAGTTTCGAGCGTCTGGGCCTGGGCAACGGCCTTGGGCGGGTGGATCTGCTGGCCATCCATGGCATCAACCTGCCGGAGCACCTGGAGCAGACCCTGCGGCCCGGCGGCTGCCTGGAGGTGGTGCGCCGCTGGCAGGCGGCTGGGCGGATCGGTGCGGTGGGCTTTTCAACCCACGGCAGCCTGCCCCTGATTCTGGCCGCGATCGATAGCAACGCCTTCGACTACATCAATTTGCACTGGTATTTCATTCGCCAGGACAACCGTGCGGCGATTGATGCCGCCATCGCCCATGACATGGGCGTGTTTGTGATCAGCCCCACGGACAAGGGCGGGCACCTGCACAACCCCTCGCCGAAACTGCTCGAGCTCTGTGCTCCGCTGCACCCGATCGTGTTCAACGATCTGTTCTGCCTGTCGGCAGCGGGGATCCACACCATCAGCGTGGGGGCGGCCAGGCCCTCGGATCTCCACCTGCATCTGCAGGCGGTGGACCTGTTGCCCCAGGCGGATGCCCTGCTGCCACCCATCCTGGAGCGGCTGGAGCAGGCCCGTTGCGAGGCCCTGGGTGAGGCCTGGCTCAGCAGCTGGAGTGCAGGGTTGCCGGCGTGGCAGGACACCCCGGGGCAGATCAATCTGGCCACCCTGCTGTGGCTCTACAACCTGCTGGAAGCCTGGGATCTGCAGAGTTACGCCAAGGCCCGCTACGGCCTGCTGGGGGCTGGCAGCCACTGGTTCCCGGGCGCCAATGCCGATGCCCTCGATGCCAGCGTGAGCGAGCCGGAGCTCCTGGCCGTATTGGCCGCCAGCCCGTGGCGGCACCGGATTCCGGACCTCCTGCGCGACTTGCGCTCCCGCGTCGGTGGCCAGCCCAGTCAGCGGCTGATGGCGGGGAGCTGATCTGGAGCCGCCCGCTCAGCCGGGACGCGCCGCCCCGAGGGGGAATTTGCTGGGGATGCCCACGGCCCGCGGATAGGTGCGGGGGCAGGGTTCATGGGCGCTCAGCACCAGGGCGGTGCGCAGCCCCCGGCCACCAGGCAGCTCCCGCTGGTCTTGGCGGCTGATGCGGGCCTTCAACGGCAGCAGGGCCCGTTCCAGGTCCTGTTGATCGCTGCCTGTCCACTGGCCCCGGTAGAGCAGCGCCTCGCCCTGGGGGGCCAGCAGGGGCACCAGGTATTCCGCTACCACCGGGGCGGCCGCCACGGCCCGGGCCATGGCCAGGTGGTAGTGGCCGCGGCAGCGCTTCTGGTGGCCGGTGAGTTCCACCCGCTCGCAGCGCAGTTCCACCCGCTCGCCCAGCCCCAGGGCCTCGGCCATGGCCTGGACGGCCTGGGTCTTGCGGCCTACCGAATCCACCAGGGTCAGCTGGGCATTGGGCAGGGCAATCGCCACCGCCAGGCCGGGGAACCC
>CALJTZ010000326.1 GCA_937975655.1 uncultured Synechococcus sp.
CAGCTGCGTCACCGTCATCGCGGTTATCGCATCAGCCTCTGCTCCGAGGTGTTGGTGTTGCTGTTGCTGCCCCTAGCCCACCAGATGCCCTGGTTGCTCTCGGCACTGTTGATCGGCCTGGCTGTGGAACTGATGGTGTTCGTGAGCCGCTTTTCCTCGCTGAAGACGGGGCGCTCCCTGATTCTCGGCCTCGGATGCCTGGCGGTGCTGCTGGAGGTGCTTTGGCATGGCGGCTTGCGCTTCGCTCCTGCCCTCGGCCAGCAGCTCACCGTGCTGCATGTGGTGGTGTGGACGTTGTTTCTGCTGCTGGCGGTGGTGCGCATCGTGAAATCACTGATTCGCGAGCCTTACGTCACCGTGGCCGTGGTGCTTGGAGCCGCCTCGGGTTATCTGTTGGTGGGGATCGCTGGCGGGGTGTTGCTCACGGCACTGTGGGTGATGCATCCCACGGCGTTTGTACCTTCGGCATTGCCTCAGTTCGCCGTGACCCTCGCCAGCCCCTTGCCGGTGGCCCCTGCGCTGATGGCGGCTGCGTTTGGCTTGCTCACCACGGTGGGCACCGGAGTGCTGGCTCCTTCGGATGTCTCCGGTCAGGTGGTGTCCTCGGTGATCACCATCGCCGGCCAGCTGTATGTGGCGATCTTGATTGCGTTGATTCTCGGTCGCTTTCACCACCGTTCCTACTAATTCAGATCTGCTGGCTTGGTTGGCGGGCATCATGAGATCCGTACCGGCTGTGAATCGCACGTGCTGCGTCCACGAACACTCCTGAAGCAGTTACTCCAGTTGGCCGTTTTGGGCCTGCTGGTGGGTCTGGCCTGTTGGCCCTTCAACCTGTTCGACCAGTGGCAGGACGCACTGCTTCGCCGCCTTCCCGCGTTCACGGGCCAGGACTGGTCGGCCCAGGCTGTGGCCTTGGCCTGCTCGCCCCTGTTGGCGACTCCGCTGGTGCTCTGGTTGCAGACGGGTGCTTGGCAGCGCGGTGCCGGCTCCGGCATCCCCCAGACCATGGCCAGCATCGAAGAGCCAGGTCAGGCCCGCGGCCTGCTGGGCCCCGTGCCCACGCTGCAGCGGCTCGGCCTCTGGGGGATTGCCACCCTGGCCCTGATGCCGATGGGCCGGGAGGGCCCTGTGGTGCAGGTGGGTGCGTCGGTGGCCGAGGGCTTGCGCCGTCGCTTCCCCGCCCTGTTGCCTGAGCTCAACCAGGGGCAGTTGTTCGCGGTGGCCGCCGGCGCCGGCCTGGCCGGAGGTTTCAACACCCCCTTGATGGGGGCGGTGTTTGTCGCGGAAGAGCTCACCAGCTCCTTTCAGGCCTCGCTGGTGTGGCCTGCACTGGTGGTGTGTGGCGTGGCCGCAGCCTTCAGCAACCTGGCGGGTCAGCCGCAATTTGCCCTTGGCATCCTGGGCGTGGAGCCGATCGAGCTGATCCAGGTGCTCTGGGCGGTGCCAATCGGTGTGGCCGGTGGTTTGCTGGGCGCTCTGTTCGGCCGGCTGCTGCTGGCGATGACCGCACGGCTCAAGCCCCAGGTGCGCCGTTATCCCCTGCGCATCGGCCTGGCCCTGGGTGGACTGCTCAGTTTGTTCGCGGTACTGAGCCGTGGCACCAGCACCGGCGATGGCGAGGCGCTGATGACCCACATCATTGCCGGTGATGGCCTCGATGGGGTGGGCTCGAGCCTGCTCACCCTGGTGGTGCGGGTGCTGGGCCCCGTGCTGGCCCTCGGGGCGGGGATCCCGGGGGGATTGATCGATCCTTCCCTCGCCTTCGGAGCCGTGTTTGGCCGCGGGCTTGGCGATCTGGCCGGCCTGGGCCCCCTCGGCATGGCCCTCGGTATGGCGGCGGGCTTGGCCGGGGCCACCCAACTGCCCGTGATGACGGTGGTCTTCGCCCTGCGGCTAGCGGGGGATCAACAGTTGCTGCCGGGCGTGCTGGTGTCAGCGGCCCTGGCGGCCTATGTGAGCCGGCTGCTGTTGGCCAAGCCGATTTACCACGCTCTGCGCGAGCTGTTTGCCGCTCCTACCGCTCCGTGATCAACAGGGCCGGGCGCTCGCGGGTAGCAATCATCCACAGCCACTTGGTGAGCAGGGTGACGCGGTTTTCGCTGGCCGGGATGAAGGCCAGGTGAGCCACGCCCCATAGCAACCAGCCGAGGGGGCCCCACACCTTCAAGCCCCGCAGATCGGCCACCGCAAACAGGGGGCCCACCACGGCCATGCTGCCGAAATTGGTGAAGCTGAACGGGCGGTGAGCCCGCCCCTGAAGGCTGGCCAGGATGTCTTCAGCTACCCAGCTGCCCATCTGCACGGCGGGGCCAGCCATGCCCGGCAGGGGTTTGCCATCGTTGGTGTGGCTGTAGCTGCAGAGATCTCCGACCACGCGGATTTCGCGATGGCCTGGGATAGAGAAATCGGGCTCCACCACCACGCGGCCGCCACGATCCACGCTGCAGCCGGTGCGCTCTGCCAGCAACTTGCCCAGGGGTGAGGGCGCCACGCCGGCGGTCCAGCAGATGGTGCTGGCCTCCAAGGTTCTCTCCCCCTCGCTAGTGGTCACCACCACGGTGTTGGCTTCGATGGTTTTCACCCGCCCTCCCAGGAGGAGTTCCACGCCGCCGCGCTTGAGGTGATCGCCAGCTGCCTTCGAGAGTTGGGGATCCATGGCCCGGAGCACCCGGTCGCCGGGGTCCACCAGGGTGACGCGGCACTGGCTGGGATCCACCTGCTTGAACTCGCGCTCCACGATGTGGCGCATCAGGTCGTTCAGCGAAGCCGCCAGTTCGCAACCGGTGGGCCCACCGCCGATCACAACCACCGATTGCAGGAGCCGACGGCGCTCTGGATCAGGGGTTTGTTCGGCCTCCTCGAGGGCGCTGATGATCTTGTGGCGGATCAGATGGGCATCCTCCAGGGTTTTCATTGGCGGAGCCAGCTCCTGCCAGTCGTCGTGGCCGAAGTAGCTGCTGCCGGCCCCTGCCGCCAGTATCAGGTGGTCGTAGCGGTAGCGGCGGTTGTTGAACACCACCTCTTGGTTGGTGGGGTCGATGTCATCCACCTCCCCCAGCAGGATCTGCAGATTCGAGGCTTGCCCCACCATCTGGCGCAGGGGTGTGGCCACATCGGTCTGGGCCACCAGCCCTGTGGCCACCTGATAGAGCAGGGGCTGGAACAGGTTGAAATTGCGTCGGTCAATCAGGGTGACCCGCACGGCTTTGCCGGCCAGGGCATGGGCCGCCTGCAGACCGGCGAATCCCCCACCCACGATGACCACATGAGGGGCTTCCCTCAACAGCTCAGATGGGGGTGTGAGCTCGAGAAAGAACCGCTCGGGAGCCATCACGCACCACTGACTTCCCCCAACGCTATCGGGATTTTCGTGGGCGTCTTCCCAACGGTGTGGGCGAGCCCACGGGGAACTCAGCGCTGACCCAGGAGTTCTTCCCAGGTGGGCTGAGCTTTGGCTGGGGCTGCGGTCTGGTGGCTGCGCAGGTTGGCGGGGCTGATCTGGCCGCTGTTGGGCTTGGGGCGCTTGGAGGCGATGGGTGGTTGCATGGTTTCTGCACGGATGGGATATGGATCGGGCACCGCAGCAACGCCGTTGCTGTCGATCAAATCGGGATTGGTTCTATGGCCTTCCCTGGTGGGATCACGCTGGCCTTGGCCCGAGGAGGGCCGTGCCTGGGGATTCCGAATCGGGACCGTATCGGCTGCAGTCCCTGGTGCTGACTCCGGCAGAGGCTGTTGGTTGCCGCTGCTTCTACCGGTAGACACCACCATAGTCCTGAATGCCCGCTCTGACCGACCCATGGCCGCCCAACCGATCGTGATCCTGGGTGGTTTTCTGATCACGCCCGAGGCCTATGCACCCATGTGCAGCTGGCTTGCCGCGCAGGTGCACCAGCCTGTGGTGGTGGTGCCGGCCAGTCGGTTGGATTGGCTGCTCACGGTGAGCGGCTGGGGCTGGGCGCGGTTGCTGGATCGCACTGCCGCCCTGCTCCAGCAGCAGGCGGCCCTCTCGCCCACGGGCAAGGTGACCCTGATCGGCCACAGCTCGGGAGGCGTGATGCTGCGGTTGCTGTTGGCGGATCAACCCTTTCAAGGCCGCTGTTACGACGGCAAGGCCTTGGCCGATCGCCTGGTGATGCTGGGCAGTCCCCACACGGCGCTGAAGGCCACGCCCCTGCGGCAGTGGGTGGATCGGCACTACCCCGGAGCCTGCTTTGCCGAGCAGGTGCACTACCTCTCCGTGGCTGGCGACCTTCCCCTAGGCGATGGCTCCGCCACGGCCCGTCGCCTCGCCCCCAGCAGCTACCGCAACATCAGCGGGAGCGAGGCCGGGCCTGGCGATGGTCTGGTGCCGGTGGCCTCCGCCTGTCTGCAGGGATCGGAGTGTCTGGTGCTACCCGGTGTGGCCCATGGCGGTGCCTTTGGCGAACGCTGGTATGGAACGCCGGAGGTGGTGGCCCAGTGGTGGCGCAACTGAGGGCATGCTGAGGCGCCCCTGCGGCAGCCCCACCGCATCCGCCCACCCTGGCCCTTCGCCGCGGGATGGTCGCCATAGCGTCCTGGCACCATGCCTCTCAACGCTGCCATGAAGCGCCAGCACCTGCGCACGTTGCAGGCCCTGTTCGCCCACCCCCTGCAGCACGGGGTGCGCACCTCCCAGGTGGAGGCTCTGATGCACAGCCTTGGCGCCGAGGTGATACCCCTCGATCGCCATCGGTTGCGGATCCGCTGGCCCAACGGCGAAGAAACCTGGTTGCACGCCGCCAGTGGCACGCGCCATGCCGATCTCGATGGCGAGGCGATGCTGCGCTGTCGCCATCTTCTTCAGCAGGTGGGCATCACGCCGGATCACCCCGAGCCCGAGACGCCTGGGCCCCATGGCGATATCGGCCGCTGCCTGGTGCTGCACCTGAGCCACCGCTGCACCGAGGCCTACCTACTGGAGGGCGATGCGGTGGAACATGCCCAACTTCGCCCCCAGGGGATGTGGGGCAGTGAGCAGAACCTCACCCACCGCCACGACCGCGACATTGCCGGTCAGCGGGCCCCGTTGGATCACGATTACCTGTCGCGAATCACCGAGGCCATGGCCAGTGCCGATGCGGTGTTGCTGGTGGGTCACGGCAGCGGTGAAAGCGACATGCGCCAGGTGCTGCTGCGCCATCTCCAGCATCACCACCCGGAGTTGCTGGAGCGGTTGGTGGGGGTGGTGGGTGGAGACGACACGGCCCTGGGGGAGGCGGCACTGCTGGCCCTGGCCCGGGAGCATTTCGGCCATCAACCCCATCGCCGCCTGCTGGTGATTCCCGGCCAGGAGGTGAAAGAGGCTGGCGCCAGCTGAACCCATGCTCTGGGACAGCTACGCCAAGCTGGTGGCGTTGTTGGGGACCTCGGGTTGTGCGGCGCCGCCTCTTGCTTCGGCTGTTGCCAGCGGCCCTTGCGGCTGCGGCGGCCTCGGTTCGGGCGCAGCCCCAGCCTCCTCTACCCCTGCCGCAGCTCCCTGGCTCCTCCCAGGGTGTCACGCGTTTTCTGGCGGTGGCTGACACCGGCAGTGGTGATGGCAACCAACGGGCCCTCGGGGGGCAGATGGCTGCGGTGCATCGTCGTCGTCCGGTGGACCTGGTGGTGCTGGGGGGCGACAACATCTACCCCTCGGGCGACATGGCCCTGATTGAGGCCACCTTCCGCAAGCCCTATGCCGCGCTGCTGGCCGCCGGGGTGCCCTTCCATGCGGTGCTCGGCAACCATGACATCCGCACGGCCAATGGCAACCCCCAGGTGGCCTACAAGCCCTTCGGCATGAAGGGGCGTTACTACACCCTGCGCCGCGGCGATGTGGCCTTTTTCATGCTCGACACCAACGGCAATGCCGATTGGCAGCGGCAGCTCAGTTGGTTGCGCACGTCCCTGGCTACCAGCACCGCCCCCTGGAAGGTGGTGGTGGGTCACCACCCCATCTATTCCTCAGGTTTGTATGGCAACGACCCGGGCCTGAAGGCCAAGTTGAGTGCGTTGATGCGCCAGCACGGTGTGCAGCTCTATATCAATGGCCACGAGCACAACTACGAGCGCAGCAAGTCCATCGATGGCATCACCTATCTCGTGGTGGGTGGTGGCGGTGCCAGCTTGCGGCCGGTGATCAGATCGGAAGAGCGTCGTGTAGGGAAAGAGTGTCTTCGCCTGTGTAGAT
>CALJTZ010000327.1 GCA_937975655.1 uncultured Synechococcus sp.
CCTTTGTGGGAGGCCTATGTCATTGAGGGCCTGCCCGGCGGTCGGTTTGCCACCTACATCAAAATGCACCATGCCCTGGTGGACGGCGTCAGCGGTGCGCGCATGATGGCCAGTGCCCTGGCCCACACCGCCACCGAGCAAAAGCCCCCACTGTGGGCCCAAACCTATGGCCGAGCACCGGGTGCCCGCCCTTCCAAAGCAGCGCCCGGCTTGGTCGAGCAGTTTCAAAATGCCGTGCTGGCCGGCCGCCAGCGCAACCGTGCCCAGCTGCTCCAACTGGCACTGCTGCTGCCGGTGGGCGCCCTGGCGGCGGAGTGGCTCCTGCTCCAGTTGGCGGCGGCCAGCGGCGAGGGCAATGGCCAGCTGCCCATCGGCTCCGACCTACCCGGGGAAGCCCTGCTGCTGGGGGGCCTGCTGCTGGGGGTGCTGCTGGTAAGCCCGATGGTGGAGAGCTTCTTCGATCTGCTCACCCGCACCCGCCTGCTGGAACTGGCCGACCTGGAGCGCCCCCTGCTGCGGCGACTCTCCTGTGAGGCCCCTGGCACCTTTGAACACACGCTGATGATCTGTGGCCTGGCCGAGGAAGGCGGCCGGGCGATCCAGGCGGACGTGGACCTGATCCGCACTGGAGCCCTTTACCACGACGTGGGCAAGCTGCACGCTCCCCAGTGGTTCATCGAGAACCAGGAGAGCGGCGAAAACCCCCACGAAAGCCTCGACGATCCCCAGATCAGCGCCGGCATCCTCCAGGCCCACGTGGATGAAGGGCTCAAGCTGGCCCGCCGATACCGCCTGCCCAAACCCCTGGCGGACTTCATCCCCGAGCATCAGGGCACGCTCAAGATGGGTTACTTCCTGCACGAGGCCCGCCGGCGGGATCCCCAGGTGCCGGAAAGCGCCTTCCGCTACCGCGGCCCCAACCCCCGCAGCCGCGAAACCGCCGTGCTGATGCTGGCCGATGGCTGTGAGGCGGCCCTGCGCTCACTCCCCCCCGACACCAGCGAACAGCAGGCCCGGACCATGGTGCGCCGCATTGTGGACGCCCGCTGGCAGGACGGCCAACTGGCCAGCAGCGGCCTCAGCCTGGCGGAACTGGAACTGCTGGTGCGCGCCTTTGTGCGGGTTTGGCGGCGCATGCGCCATCGCCGCATTCCCTATCCCATCCCTGCCCGCAAGGGCTACAGCGCCTGATGACAACGCGATCCCTGGATCCAAGCCTGTGGCAGAACGCCTGGTATCCAGTGGCCTACCTCAAGGACCTGGATCCAACCCGGCCCACGC
>CALJTZ010000328.1 GCA_937975655.1 uncultured Synechococcus sp.
ATTCACTGGTCTTGGGTGAGGGGCAGATCCTCTCCCAGGTGAAAAAGATGTATCGACTCGGCCAAGAGCATCGCTCCATCGGGCCGATTCTCAACCGTCTGCTCAACCAGGCGGTGAGTACGGGCAAGCGGGTTCGTACCGAAACCAACCTCGGCACCGGGGCTGTGTCCATCAGTTCGGCCGCCGTGGAGCTGGCCCAGCTGAAGGTGGGCCAGGCCCGTGGCGTCGACGACCTCGTGCCCCTGGATCAGGAGCAGATTGCTGTCGTCGGAGCCGGCAGGATGTCGCGCCTGTTGCTCCAGCACCTCCAGGCCAAGGGCGCCAAGGGGGTGGTGCTGCTCAACCGCACCGTTGCCCGTGCGGAGCTGATGGCGGCTGACTTTCCAGCACTACCGGTGCAGTGCCGTCCCCTCACGGATCTCGACCACTGCCTCAGCACCTGCTCGCTGGTGTTCACGAGCACGGCCGCCGATGAGCCCATCATCACGGCCGAACGGCTCTCCAGGCTGAACCGGCGCTCGTCGCTGATGCTGATGGACATCGGCGTGCCCCGCAACATCGCCGCCGATGTCAGTGGGCTTTCCGGCGTGGACTCCTTCGATGTGGACGACCTCCAGGAGGTGGTGGCCCGCAACCAAGAAGCCCGGCGCGAGATCGCGGCTGAAGCTGAGGGGCTTCTGCAGGAGGAGGGTCGCCAGTTTCTGGAATGGTGGGATGGCCTGGAGGCCGTGCCGGTGGTGAACCGCCTGCGCCTGCAGCTGGAAGACATTCGTGAACAGGAGCTGCAGAAGGCCCTCAGCCGCATGGGGCCTGATCTGTCGGCCCGCGAGCGCAAGGTGGTGGAAGCCTTGAGCAAGGGCATCATCAACAAGATCCTGCATACGCCGGTCACCAACCTGCGGGCACCGCAGCCACGGCAGCAACGCCATGCGGCCATGAAGGTGATTCAGGATCTATTTGAGCTGGAGGACGGTCCGACCGGCTAAGCCTCAGTGCCTTCAGCAGGCCGGCGTTCATCAGGGCGGATCCCACGGGACCCAAGAGATTTGGGTCAATGTGCTGCAGGAATCGACGCCACGCCTAGGGCATGCCGTAGGGTTTTGAAACCCTGAAAGATCAAGGGTGGAGGGGCAATGAAACGCGTTCTGGCCATCATTCTCGGCGGTGGTGCCGGTACTCGTCTTTACCCTCTCACCAAGACGCGCGCTAAGCCTGCTGTGCCCTTGGCCGGCAAGTATCGCCTGATTGATATTCCCATCAGCAATTGCATCAACTCCGGCATCAACAAGATGTACGTGTTGACGCAATTCAACAGCGCATCGCTGAATCGCCACCTCACCCAGAGCTACAACCTTTCGGCGGGTTTTGGTCAGGGTTTCGTGGAGGTGTTGGCCGCCCAGCAGACCCCTGACAGCCCCAGCTGGTTTGAGGGCACGGCGGATGCCGTTCGCAAGTACCAGTGGCTGTTCCAGGAATGGGACGTGGATCACTACCTGATCCTTTCCGGAGATCAGCTCTACCGGATGGACTACAGCCTGTTCGTGGAGCACCACATCGCCACCGGTTCTGATATCAGCATCGGTGCCCTGCCGGTGGATGCGGCCCAAGCCGAGGGATTCGGGCTGATGCACACCGATGACCATGGCCGCATTCGCGAGTTCCGGGAAAAGCCCAGTGGTGAAGCACTCAAGGCCATGTGGGTGGACACCTCCCGCATGGGCCTGGCGCCCGAGGAGGCCCTGAAGCGGCCCTATCTGGCCTCGATGGGCATCTATGTGTTCAGCCGTGAAACGCTGTTTGACCTGCTCAGCAAAAACCCCAGCTCCACCGATTTCGGCAAGGAGCTGATCCCCGCGGCCCTGGAACGCGGTGACCATCTGCAGAGCTACCTCTTCGATGACTACTGGGAGGACATCGGGACCATCGGTGCCTTCTATGAGGCCAACATGGCCCTCACCGATCAGCCCAACCCCGCCTTCTCCTTCTACGACGAGAAGTTCCCGATCTACACCCGCCCGCGCTATCTGCCCCCCAGCAAGCTGCTGGACAGCCAGGTGACCCAGAGCATCATTGGTGAGGGCTCGATGCTCAAGGCCTGCTCCATCCACCACTGCGTGCTGGGGGTGCGGACCCGCGTCGAGGACGAGGTGGTGCTGCAGGACAGCCTGGTCATGGGCGCGGATTATTTCGAGTCCAGCGAGGAGCGAGCCGTGCTGCGCGAGCGTGGCGGCACTCCCCTCGGGGTGGGTCGCGGTACCACCGTGAAGCGGGCCATCCTCGACAAAAACGTGCGGATCGGTCGCGATGTGACCATCGTGAACAAGGACCGGGTGGAAGAGGCTGACCGGCCTGAACTCGGCTTCTACATTCGCAACGGCATCGTGGTGGTGGAGAAAAATGCCACCATCGGCGATGGCATGGTGATCTGAGCCAGGGGCGCCCCTGCGTGGGCGCTCTCTCACAGTTCCCTAACGCTGGCAGCAGTCACCGATGCGCATGGCCACACTGGCTGTGTCTTCAGCGGTACCGCTCCCTATGGACAAGGCCCACTTCGGTCTGATCGGCCTTGGCGTGATGGGTGAGAACCTCGTGCTCAACGCCGAGCGCAATGGCTTCTCCAGCGTCGTTTACAACCGCACGTACGCCAAAACCGAGGAGTTTTTGGCGGGTCGTGGAGCTGGCAAGCAGATCATCGCCGCCAGCTCCCTCGAAGATTTTGTGGCGAAGCTGGAGAAACCACGCCGGATCCTGATGATGATCAAGGCGGGCGACCCGATCGACGCCATGATCCAGCAGATTTCCCCCCTCCTCGAAGAGGGTGATCTGCTGATCGATGGGGGCAACTCTCTCTACACCGACACCGAACGGCGCGTGGCGGAGCTGGAGAGCAAGAGCTTCGGCTACATCGGCATGGGCGTGTCTGGTGGTGCCAAGGGTGCCCTTGAGGGGCCCAGCATGATGCCAGGCGGCACCCGCGCGGCCTACGACGCCATTGCCTCGCTGGTGTCCAAGATGGCGGCCCAGGTGAGCGATGGGCCCTGCGTCACCTACATCGGCCCCGGTGGAGCCGGCCACTTCGTCAAGACCGTTCACAACGGCATTGAGTACGGCATCGAGCAGATCCTGGCCGAGGCCTACGACCTGATGAAGCGCTCCGCCGGCATGGACGGCGAAGCCATGGCCGATGTGCTCGGCCAGTGGAACAGCACCGAGGAGCTCTCCTCCTTCCTGGTGGAGATCACCGAAATCTGCCTGCGCACCAAAGATCCCGCCACCGGCAACGATCTGGTGGAGATGATTGTGGATGCTGCTGGCCAGAAGGGCACAGGCCTCTGGACCGTGGAGAGTGCCCTGCAAATGGGCATCCCGGTGCCCACCATCTACGCCGCGCTCAATGCCAGGGTGCTGAGCTCCATGCGCCCCCAACGCATGGCGGCGGAGTCCGTGCTGGCTGCACCTTCGGGTGGTGTGAGCATCAATCTGGGCTCCCCCAGTGATGCCATGGCTCCACTGATGGATGCCTGCGTGCTGGCCTCGATCGCCAGCTATGCCCAGGGCATGGCGCTGATGAAGGAGGCTTCCGAACTGCACAACTACAACCTCGATCTCTCGGCTATCGGCCAAATCTGGAAGGGGGGCTGCATCATCCGCGCTCGCCTCTTGCAACGCATCCAGAATGCCTACACCGCCAACCCGGCCTTGGCCAATCTGTTGGTGGATCCATGGTTTGCCGAGCAGGTGAATCGCCGCATCGGCGGGCTACGGCAGGTGGTGGCCGGTGCCGCGCTCGCGGGCATTCCCGTGCCTTGCCTGAGCAGCTCCCTGGATTACATCGACAGCTACCGCACGGCTCGCTTGCCCCAGAACCTCGTGCAGGCCATGCGCGACTGCTTCGGGGCCCATACCTACGAACGGGTGGATCAGCCCGGCAACTTCCACACGGAGTGGATGTGAGGTGGCTGCTGCCATGGGCCCATCCCCTGTGACCTATCAGCTAGAGATTGCTTCCGACCCGGAGCAGCTGGCGCGCCTCGCCGCCGAGCGCATGGCCAGCCTGCTCGATCTCGCCCTGGATCAGCGCGACCGTGCCCAGATCGCCCTCTCCGGTGGCAGCACGCCAGCGGCGGCCTATCGCCAGCTGAGCCAGCAGCATCTGCCCTGGTCGCGGGTGGATGTGGTGCTGGGCGATGAGCGCTGGGTACCCCGCAGTGACCCCGCCAGTAACGCCCGCATGCTGGAGGAGACGCTCCTGGCCGCCGGGCCGGCCCAGGCGGCCCACTTTCATGCGGTGCCCACGGAGCTGGAGAGCCCGGCAGCCACGGCTGCGGCCTTTGAGCAGTTTGTGCGGCAACTCTGCCCCGGTGATCCTCCGGTTTTTGATGTGATGCTGCTGGGGCTCGGCGATGACGGCCACACCGCCTCCCTGTTTCCCGGCACCCCGGCAACCGCTGTGCGCGATCGGGCGGTGACGATCGGCACAGGCAAGGGGCTTGAGCGCATCACCCTCACGGCCCCTGTGCTCAGCGCGGCCCGCCAGGTGATCTTTCTGGTGAGTGGCACGGCCAAGGGGCAGGCCCTGCGCCGCTTGCTGGATCCCAGCGAATCGCCCGACCGCACCCCGGCCCGCTTGGTGCAGCCGCGCTCCCCCGTGCTCGTGTTGGCCGATGCCGATGCGGCGGCCGGGCTCTGAGCAGTGCGATCCTCACTTGATGGAAGCTCTCCCGATGCCGCCACTCCCTGCTGATCCTGCCCCGCTCCTGGTGGTCGCTGGCGATGGATTTAGCGGGTGGCAGAGCCTCAACGACACGATCATGGGGGGCCGCAGCCAGGGGCAGTGCAGCGTCAGCTCGGAGGGGCTCGTGCTGGAGGCGGAGGTGGTGGAGCAAGGCGGTGGCTTCGTGAGCTGCCGCTCGCCGCAGTTTGTTCCCCCCCTGGATCTCTCGGCCTACAGCGCCCTGCAGCTGGAACTGCTGGGGGATGGCCGTCGCTACAAGCTGGCCGTGGCCTGTGCCGATGGCCTGGCTGGATTAACAGAACTCATCCCGGGCGGCGTCCGCTGGGTGAGCGAGTTCGCCACCAACCCCACCGGGCCTTCGCTGGTGACCCTGCCCCTCGATCAACTCAAGCCCAGTGTGCGGGCCAAACCCCTGGGGGTGCCCCTGCGTTTTGACTGCTCTCGGATCACGCGCCTGCAGGTGCTGCATTCCAAGTTCGGTGATGCTGGTGGGCTGAACCCCGGTTTTCGCCCTGGCCCGCTGCGCCTGGAGATCCGCTCGATCCGCGCCCTGCCCTGAAGGCGATCCCCCCGGACGTGATGGAAGACCTCGATCCCACTGGCCTGGATTCATTCATCGCCATGGTGGCCAAGGCGGCAGACCTCTGCCTGAAGCCCTACCGCCATGGCGTGCGGATCCAGGGCCCCATCCCTGAAGCCCTGGGTGATTGCAGCGAGTGCTGCTTTCTGATCGAGGCGCGCGACGCCGCTGGCGTGCGGCAGGAACTCCACGACCTGGAGCTGGAGATCTATCGCAGTGGCGCCGAGCTCAACCTGATGCTGAGCCGCCGCGCCGATGAGATGGCTCCCCTGCTGTGGCACGGGAGCCATGCGGTGTGGATGCAGGCGGAGAGCGGCGAGCGCTGTGAACGCCCGGAGAACGGCGCGGCGCTGGAGGCGCTGTGCCGCAGGATTCGGGCCCTCGTGGCTGGGGACTGATCAGAGTTCCACCGGATCGGTGACGGCGCCCTTGCTGCTGCTGCTCACCAGACGGGCGTACTTGCCCAGGACGCCTGTCTTGTAGCGCGGTTCGGGCTTGGTCCATGCGGCGCGGCGGCTGGCCAGTTCAGCAGCGTCCACATTGAGCTGGATCAGCAGTTGGTTGGCATCCACCGTGATGCTGTCTCCTTCGTGCACAAGGCCGATGGTGCCGCCCACGGCCGCCTCGGGTGCCACATGGCCCACGACCAGGCCAAAGGAACCACCGGAGAAGCGGCCATCGGTGATCAGCGCCACCGAGTCGAGCAGGCCCTGGCCCACGATCGCGGCGGTGGGGCTGAGCATCTCGCGCATGCCGGGGCCGCCCACGGGGCCCTCGTGGCGCACCACCACCACATCACCGGGGTTGATCTGTTTGTCGAGGATCGCGGCCAGGCAGGTTTCCTCGCTTTCGAACACCCGGGCAGGTCCAGTGATCACGGGATTCTTGACACCACTGATCTTGGCTACCGCCCCTTCCTCAGCCAAGTTGCCCTTGAGAATCGCAAGGTGGCCCTTGGCATAGAGGGGGTTGCTCAGGGGCCGGATCACGTCCTGCCCGGCCGGGGGTTCAGAGGGCACATCGGCCAGCACCTCGCGAAGGGTCTTGCCCTCAATGGTCTTGCAATCGCCGTGGAGCAAACCGGCATCGAGCAGCAGCTTCATCACCTGGGGGATGCCTCCGGCGTTGTGCAGGTCCACGGTCACGTAACGGCCGCTGGGCTTGAGGTCGCAGATCACCGGCACCCGCTGGCGGATGGTCTCGAAGTCATCGATGGAGAGATCCACACCGGCGGTGCGGGCCACAGCCAACAGGTGCAGCACGGAGTTGGTGGAGCCGCCCACGGCCATGATCACCGCGATGGCGTTCTCAAAGGCCTCGCGGGTGAGCAGATCCCGGGGGCAGATGTTCTGCTTGATCGCCTCAGCCAGCACCTCGGCGCTGCGGGCAGCGCTGTCGGCCTTCTCGGGATCCTCCGCCGCCATGGTGGAGCTGTAGGGCAGGCTCAGACCCAGCACCTCAAAGGCGGCGCTCATCGTGTTGGCGGTGAACATGCCGCCACAGCTGCCGGCGCCTGGACAGGCGTTCTTCTCGATGGCGGTGAGCTCCTGCTCGTCGATCTTGCCGCCGCTGTATTGACCCACCGCCTCAAAGGCGCTCACCACAGTGAGGTCGCAGGCGCCGAGTTTGCCGGGTTTGATCGTGCCGCCATACACAAAGATGGCAGGGATGTTCATGCGGGCCATGGCCAGCATGGCGCCAGGCATGTTCTTGTCGCAGCCACCGATCGCCAGCAGGGCATCCATGCTCTGGCCATTGCAGGCCGTTTCAATCGAATCAGCGATCACCTCCCGGCTCACGAGGGAATATTTCATCCCCTCGGTGCCCATGGAAATGCCGTCGCTCACCGTGATGGTGCCGAACAGCTGGGGCATCGCCCCGGCCTCGTGGGCGGCCGCTTCCGCCCGCTGGGCTAGCTCGTTCAACCCCAGGTTGCACGGGGTGATCGTGCTGTAGCCGTTGGCGATGCCAATGATCGGCTTGTTGAAATCGCTGTCACCGAAGCCCACGGCCCGCAACATGGCGCGGTTGGGGGAGCGCTGGATCCCCTGGGTGATCGCGGCGGAGCGGAGCATGGGCGGCGATGGAGTCGGTCGAGTAGGAACCTACCGACCGGCCCAGATCAGTTGGTGGTGCTCAGGCTCTCGAGCTGACGGCGTACGTCGTCGATGGCCTGGTTGAGCTGGTGCACCTTGTCCTGCAGCTCGCTCTCCCGCACGGGGCGATTGCCCTCCACCGGATCCAGGGCCTCGGCATCGTTGCCCTGCAGCTGGGACAGCCGCAGGTTGCGGAGCTGGCGCTGCCGCTGCTGCCGCCGCTCGGTCTCCGACAGGAGCCACCAGGCCAAGCCGGCGGCGCCGAGCACGGCGCCGGCCAGGGTGCTGGCCAGAAAGCTGGATCCGCTCTCGCCTCGGTTGGCCATCGCCAGGGAAACTCTGCGATCAGCCTAAGGATCTACCCGTATCCAAGCCATACAGACGGTCACCGGCGTCACCAAGGCCCGGGACGATGCGATGGGCTGCATCGAGGTCGGCATCAATGCAGCCGGTGTAGAGGGTGAGGTCGGCGAAGCGTTCCCCCAGGGTTTTCAGGCCTGGAGCTGCGGCCAGGGCACTGACCACCCGCACGCGGGGCCCCGTGACGCCCTTGGCCTCCAGACGCTCCAGCACCTGAATCAGCGTTCCCGCCGTCGCCACCATCGGGTCGAACACCAGCACCCCCGCATTGGCTGGGATCTGCTCCGGGAGGCTGTCGAGATAGCAGCGCGCCAGCCCGCTCGTTTCATCCCGCACAAACCCCATATGGGCAACGGCGGCGTTGGGAACCACGGATCGGGATCCCTCCCAGAGCCCCAGGCCGGCCCTGAGAACAGGAACGGCCAGCATCGGCACCGTGCCATCCACCACCGTTCCCTCCGTGAGGGCGAGGGGGGTCTGCACCTGGACGCGCTGGTAGGGGATCCAGTCTCGCAGGGCTTCATAGGTGAGCCAGCGGCCCAACTCGGCCATGGCCGTACTGAACAGGGCTGTTGGCGTCTGCTGATCCCGCAGCAGCGTGAGCCAGTGGCCAATCAAGGGATGGGGCGGCACCACCACCCGCAGGGTCTTGCTCATGGGGTCGCGTTGCGGCTTGCGGCTGCAATAACTTGAGCGGCCCAAGCTAGTTGTGCGGTGCTGCGCGTCCTCTCCCTGATCTTGGGTCTTGTTCTGAGCTGTGCAGGGTTGTGGTGGGCTGAGCCTGCGGCCGCCATCACAGCACCGGAACTGCGGGGGCAGCGCAGTGTCCAGGATCTGCAGCCCGACATGCACGGCCGCAACCTGCAGCAGAAGGAATTCCTCAAGGCCAACCTGCAGGGCTTTGACTTCAGTGGTGCAGATCTGCGCGGTGCCGTGTTCAACACGGCGGATCTGCAGGATGCGAACCTCAGCGGTGCCGACCTCGAAGACGTTGTGGCCTTCGCCAGCCGCTTTGATCGCGCCGATCTCAGCGGCGCTGTGCTGCGCAACGCCATGTTGATGAACAGCAAGTTCAGTGCTGCCGTGATCGAGGGGGCCGATTTCACCGACGCCGTGCTCGATCTGCCCCAGCAGAAGGCCCTCTGCGCCAGGGCCTCCGGCAGTAACGCACGAACCGGTGTCACCACCCGCGACAGCCTGGCCTGCCGCTGACAGGGAGCGACTAGATTCCGAGTCCGGTTCCGCTGGTGATTCAGCCAGGGGAGGAAACGGGGAAAGTCCGGTGCGAGTCCGGCGCTGTCCCGCAGCTGTGATGGATCCCTCGGCCTAGGCCACGGTGATCCCAGTCAGAACGCCCGCCGGCCCTCACCCCCATCCCTGGCGCGGACCAGTTCATCGGATGTCTCTTTCTTCTCAGGCTGCCCCCAGGGCCGCTGTTGTGGCCCTTGGCGGCCTCGGTTTGATCGGCTTGCCCCTGCTGCTGGTGGCGCCAGCGCTGGCCCACCACCCCATGACAGCCATGGGTCTGGAGCCATCCCTGTTCACTGGTCTGTTGAGTGGCGTGGCCCACCCGCTGCTGGGTCCCGATCACCTGGTGTTTCTGCTGGCCCTCGGCCTGGTGGGCCTGCACCGGCCTCTCCGCTGGGTGCTGGGGTTGCTCACGGTCGGCCTGCTGGGCAGTGGTCTCGGCCTGATGCTGCCTGGTCTCCCCGGCGCCGACGTGCTGGTGGCTCTGTCCCTGGTGGTGACCGGGCTGGTGTTGATCCAACGCCTGCCCTCGGCGCTGCTGCTGCCGGCCTTCGCCCTCCACGGGTATGTCTTGAGTGGTTCGGTGATCGGCTGGGAAAGTACTCCGATTGCCGCCTACCTGCTGGGCCTGCTGCTCAGCCAATCCGCCCTGATGCTGGTTGCTCTCACCCTGGTGCGACGCCTGGCAGCAACCCTCACCGAGGCCAACCTGCGCTTGGCGGCGGGTCTGCTCATGGGCGCTGGTACCGCCTTCGCCTGGTCGGCCCTGGTGGCCTGAGATGAGCAGCAACAACCTGGCGCGCCTCCCGGTCACCGTGGTGACCGGTTTCCTTGGTGCTGGTAAATCCACCCTTCTGCGGCAGTTGCTGCTCCACAGCGGCCTTCGCCTCGCGGTGCTGGTGAACGAGTTCGGAGAGGTGGGCATCGATGGCGATCTGATCCGCAGCTGCGGGTTCTGTCCCGAGGAGGAAGCCGAGAGCCGGGTGGTGGAGTTGGCCAACGGCTGTCTCTGTTGCACCGTGCAGGATGAGTTCCTGCCCACCATGCAGACCCTGCTGCAGCGGGCCGACCAGCTCGACGGCATCGTGGTCGAGACGAGCGGCTTGGCCCTGCCCCTGCCGCTGGTTCAAGCCTTCCAGTGGCCTGAGATCCGCACCAAAACCCGGGTGACGGGCATCGTGACCGTGGTGGATGGTGAGGCGCTGTCCGCTGGCAGCGTGGTGGGTGATCCCGCCGCCCTGCAGGCCCAGCAGCAGTCCGATCCGAGTCTGGATCATCTGGCTGACCTCGACGATCTGTTCCATGACCAGTTGCAGGCCGCCGACCTGGTGTTGGTGAGTCGTGGCGATCTGCTGGATGACAACCAGCTGGCAGCCGTGCGGCGGCGCTTGCTGGACGGGCTAAGGCCAGGGGTGGAGGTGTTGCCGATGCAGCGGGGCGCGATTCCTGCTGCTCTCCTGTTCGGGCTGGATCGTGAAGCCGAGCATCACGACCACGATCAGCATGACCATGAGCACGGCCATGAAGGCCATCACCACGACCACGACCATCACGACCACACGCATGTGGCGATGCAGTCGGCCTCCATCTGCCTGAGCGGCAGTTTCGACCGTTCCAGCCTGGAGCTGGCGCTGCGTCAGCAGATTGAGCAGCAATCGCTGTTGCGCTTGAAGGGCCGTGCCTGGTTCGCGGGCAAGCCCCATCCCCTCCAGATCCAGGCGGTGGGACCGCGGCTGGAGTGCTGGTTCGACACCCACACCCCTGCTACAGCCCGCCCGCCGGAGCCAGGCTTGGAAGTGGTGGCCCTGGGGCTCAGCCTGGATGAGCCGGCGTTCCATCGGGCCCTGCAGGCCATGCTGGGCTGAAGCCTGGCCGGCGCCTAGTCGAGGGGGATGTCCCCCCTCGCACACACGCCGTCCCAACAGAGGGCCTGATCCGGGTTCCAGGCGGGCATCACGGCCCGGCTGGTGCCACCACTAGCGCGCAGATTCACGCTTCCGCGGCCATCGCTGCGGAATTCCAGCCGTTCCTGGCCCACATCGAGCCACCAGTGCGCACCCACCTGCTCGATGGTCATGGTGCAGGCCTGCCAGGGTCCCCCGGCTAGGCGGCATTCCAGGGGAATGCGCATGGGCTGGGCTGCAGCGGGCTGCAGCGAGAGTGCTGCGGCAATCAGAAGGGTGAGGCGCGCGTCCATGGCCTCGCTGGCAGGGCCTACCTCCAACCTGACCAGGGGCAAGGGCTGGTGGGAGTCGGCCTGCCAAGATTTAACAATCCTCGTGGAGCTCAGGTGCCCGTCTTCTCCGCCCGTGTCCTGGTCTCACTGAGGCCATCGGTGCTCGATCCCGCCGGTGAGGCCACCCGTGCAGCGGCCGCTCGCCTTGGCGTCGATGGGGTCACCAAGTTGCGGATCGGCAAGGCGGTGGACCTGGAGATCGAAGCCGCCGACGCTGCTAGTGCGCGCCAGCAGCTGGAACTGCTGAGTGATCGCCTGCTGGCCAACCCCGTGATCGAGAACTGGACCCTCGAGCTCCAGGACACCGCCGCCCAGGAGGCTTGATCGATGGCCCTGGGGGTGGTGGTATTTCCCGGTTCCAACTGCGATCGGGACGTTCAATGGGCGGCCGAGGGCTGCCTGGGCATTCAGACCCGCTTCCTCTGGCATGAGGAGCGGGATCTCTCGGGGCTTGATGCGGTGGTGATTCCCGGTGGCTTCAGCTACGGCGATTACCTGCGCTGTGGAGCGATCGCCCGCTTTGCCCCCGTGCTGCAGGAAGTGGCGCAGTTCGCCGAGCGCGGCGGCCGCGTATTGGGGATTTGCAATGGGTTTCAGGTGCTTACCGAGATGGGACTGCTCCCCGGAGCCCTCACCCGCAATCACAAGCTCCACTTTCTCTGTGAACCGACAGAACTCACCGTTGAACCCGGTGGCTGCAGCTGGCTGCAGGGCTACAGCAGCGGCGAGGTAGTGACCTTCCCCATCGCCCATGGTGAGGGGCGCTATCAGGTGGATCACGACACCTTGAAGAGCCTCGAGGACGGTGGCCAGGTGGCCTTCCGCTACTGCCGTAATCCCAACGGATCCGTGGCCGATGTGGCGGGCCTCACCAACCGCAGCGGCAATGTGCTGGGCTTGATGCCCCACCCGGAACGGGCCTGTGATGCCGCCACCGGTGGGGTGGATGGTCGGCGTCTGCTGGCCAGCCTGCTGGGCTGAACGGCCGTGCGGCGCCGATCCCTGTTGATGGGGGCTCTGGCGGCATGGCCCCTGGTCAGCGGGGGGCTCAGCTCGGCCGCCCGCGCTCCCGCGGCACCGGCGCCCCTCAAGCCGGGCAGTCGCATTGCGGCCCTGGCCCCCGGCACCTGGCTGGAGCCAGCCGACCCGCTGCTGGATCGCTTGCGGCGGCGGTGCATCGAGCAGGGCTGGACGCTCCTGACCCCACGGGAGCTATTTGGCCGGTGGCGCTGGTTCTCCGCCAGTGATTCCCAGCGAGCGGCTGCTCTGCAACGGGCCTGGCAAGACAAGGCCGTGGACGCCCTGTTCTGCGTCGGTGCCGGCTGGGGCAGCGCCCGGGTTCTGGAGCAGGGCTGGAGATTGCCATCCAGTCCCCGCTGGTGTGTGGGCTTCTCCGATTGTTCAGCCCTGTTGTTGGCTCAGCTGGCGGCGGGGAGCCGGGGGGGAATCCACGGTTGGTTCGGTGGGGAGGAGGCCCAGTGGCAACGACTCGTGGCGCTCTTGAAAGGCGAAATGGTTCCGCCCATGGAGGGCCAGGGGGCCGTGTCCGGTGTGGCCCAGGGCCGGTTGGTCGTGACCAACCTCACGATCGCCACCAGCCTGATCGGCACGCCTTGGTGGCCCAACCTCCAGGGATCCATTCTGGTGCTGGAGGACACGGGGGAGGCCCCTTACCGCGTCGACCGCCAGCTCACCCAGTGGCGAGCTGCTGGGGTTCTCAAGGGCGTGGCTGGTGTTGGCCTGGGGCGATTCAGCTGGGCCCAGGACGACGTTCTACCCGGAGACTTCAGCATGGAGGAGATCCTGCTGGAACGGCTCCGACCCCTGGGGATTCCCATCGTGACGGGATTGCCGGTGGGGCATGGTCAACCGAATCTGGCCTTGCCCCTCGGGGTGCTGTCACGGCTGGACGGCACCAGGGGCCAGCTGAGCCTGCTCGGTTGAGTGGTGCGGCACAAAAAAGGGGCCCTGGGGGCCCCTGGTCACACCGGGTGCTGAGCTGGAGGCTCAGTTCACCGACGCAAAGAACTCCTTGCTCTTGACGGGGTCAGGGTTCATGGTCTTGTCGCCAGGGGTCCAGTTGGCGGGGCACACCTCGTCGGGGTTGTTGCGGATGTGCTGGAAGGCCTGGAGCAGTCGCAGGGTCTCGTCGACGCTGCGGCCCACGGGCAGGTTGTTGATGGTGCTCTGCATGATCACGCCATCGGGATCGATGATGAACAGACCGCGCAGGGCCACACCGGCCTCCTCATCGAGCACCTCGTAGGCGCGGGCGATGTCCTTCTTGAGGTCGGCCACCAGGGGGTAGGAGATGTCGCCCAGACCACCGTTCTTGCGATCGGTCTGCACCCAGGCCAGGTGGCTGAACTGGCTATCCACGGACACGCCCAGGACTTCGCAGTTACGGCTGGAGAAATCGCTGTAGCGGTCCGAGAAGGCGGTGATCTCCGTGGGGCACACGAAGGTGAAGTCGAGGGGATAGAAGAACAGTACGACGTACTTCTTGCCTTTGAACTGCGAAAGGGTGAAGTTTTCGATGACTTCACCGGCTTTGACGGCCTTGACGGAAAAATCGGGAGCGGACTTGCCAACCAGAACTGCCAT
>CALJTZ010000329.1 GCA_937975655.1 uncultured Synechococcus sp.
GCAACAGTTCCGGGCGTTTTCGCATGGCACGCCTACCGTGCGGCCCCAGGCCTCATGTGATCACCCGGCTTCTGCATCAGTTGAGGATGATCCAGCCGCGCCTGCTCCTCCCCTGCCGCCTTCCCCATGACCCTTGTTCGTGCTGCTGAACTTGGTATTGATCGCTATGCCAATGACCGCGACAAGGAATCTTGGGCGGTTGCCTCAGCCGAAGACAAGGACACCCTGATCCGCTCCGTCTATCGGCAAGTGCTGGGTCAACAGCACCTGATGGCCAGCGAGCGCCTCACCGGCGCGGAATCCCTCTTCCGCAATGGCTACCTGAACGTGCGGGAGCTGGTGCGCACCGTGGCCAAAAGTGCTCTTTACCGCAGCAAGTTCTTTGAGCACTGCAATGCCTACCGCTTCATTGAGCTGAACCACAAGCACCTGCTGGGCCGTGCTCCCCACAACCGTGAGGAGATGCTTCACCACTTCACGATCCTGCAGGAGCAGGGCTACGACGCCGAGATCGACTCCTATCTCGACAGCGCCGAATACCAACAGCGCTTTGGACAGGATGTGGTGCCCTACATCCATGGCTGGGGCTATTCGATCGGCCATGAGGGCCGCCAGTTCTCCTACCTGATGCAGCTGGCCCGTGGCGCCGCTGCTTCCGTGAAGGGTTCAGCCTCCGGTAACCAGGCCGCCCTGAACCGCAATCTGCACCAGAACCGGGCCGTGGCTGTGTCTGGCGCCCTACCGGCAGTGTCGGTGGGCTACGGCGGTGCCAATCCCGCTGATCTCTACCGCTTCATCAGCACCGACGGGCCCTTCAGCGCCGTGGTGTCGGAGCAGGAGGGGCTCTATGGCGACTTCCATGACACTGGTGCTCGCTACAGCCCGGCCCAGACCCAGCGCGAATCGGCCCGGCTGGGTAGCTCGGGTTATGCGGCCAGCGGGGCCCGCACCGCCACCATCACAGTGACCGGGGTAGTGAACCAGGGCTACGTGCGCAGTGGCGACTACGTGATGCGCGTGCCCCTCTCCCGCCTGAACCAGGCCCTGCAGCGGGCCAATGCCCTAGGCCGGGTCACCAACGTGGTGGTGAGCTGAGCAGGCTCCAGCAGCAACTGACCTGCCTGCCGCTGCCCAGCGCGCGGTGGGCGGGACCGTGGCCTGCGCCTCCAGGCTCCTCCTCTACTCGTAAAATGAGGCCAAAGGTCTGGTGCCGCTGATCACTGGGGATTGGCGGTGAGGAATCTGCGGCGAGCATTGAGAGCATGTCGGCTGTAACGGCTCCATCGGTCAGTCACGAGCCCCAGCTCGCTTTCCAGGTACCCCGGTGCTGGCGAGCGATCGACTCTGTTGGCGGAGTGCTCCGGGTGCCGCAGGTCTTCAGCGATGAACAAACCGCTGCGGCATTGCAGATCTGGCTTCCCATCCTCGGCCGATTGCAGCGACTGCTGGATGGGACCACTGATCTGTTCTGTCCGGATACACCCAATGGCCTGATCATCAGAAGTTCTGCTGGCTGGACCTTGCTGATGTGCTGCCTGCAGGACGAGGCCAGTCCCCACTTCATTGCCGTGCGATCTGACACCCCTTCCGCCTCAATCAACATCAAGGCCTTTCTGCAGGACGGCAGTTATCGATTGACGCCGAATGAACAGCCCGATCCAGGCTTGAAACGCGTGATGCAAGCGGTGTTGCATGGCCTTGGCTATAAACGCTTCTGCTCCAATGGAGCCTCCCGCCGTGTGCGCTCACCCAGGAGCCAGCCAGCCACTCCCGCCAGAAGTGCCGAACGACTGAAAGGTTGAAGCCTGGATCAAACGTCCTGCTACTTCATGATCCGCTGGAACATGTAGCCCATCCCGCGGGCTGTGAGGATCAACTCTGGGTTGACGGGGTCGTCCTCCAACTTGGCGCGCAGCCGGGAGATGTGGACATCCACCACGCGGCTGTCGCTGGAACGTTCCGGCTTGTAGCCCCAGACTTTCTCCAGCATGTCAAGCCGGCTGATGGGCTCACCTGATCGGGTCATTAGCAACTCCAGCAGGTTGAACTCCATGCCGGTGAGGCGAATCCGCTCCTCTCCCCGGAACGCTTGCCGCCGGAAGAAATCAACGCTCAAGTCACCCACTACCACCACATGTCCGCTGGCGGTGAGACCGCCTTCCTCGCTCTGTGATAAGCAGACGCGACGCATCACAGAACGGATGCGTGCCTCCAGTTCCTTGGGGCTGAACGGCTTGACCATGTAGTCATCCGCGCCCAGCTGCAGGCCGGTGATGCGGTCCGGCACGTCCCCCAGGGCCGTG
>CALJTZ010000330.1 GCA_937975655.1 uncultured Synechococcus sp.
AAGGTGACTGGAGTTCAGACGTGTGCTCTTCCGATCTGGGTAAGCACGTGCTCGGCTGAGCTTTCTTCCACGATGAGATTGGCCGCCGAACCGTCATCAACAATGTGGATTGCCGCCTCAACGTGACCCTGTGGGTTTAGCAGCAGCGCCTCACACGAGTCCCCTGTTTTCAGGTTCACGATGTTTTGGCTGAGCAGGGCGTGAAGCCACTTCAGGCGATCGTCGCCGGTGACTTTCCTGCCGGCGCCGTGCTCTCGGAGGGCAACCCCGTCACCCTCACCTGGGACAATGGCGAGGGGCTGGTCTTCTCCCGCAAGATCGAGATTTCCGACCAGTACCTGTTCACCGTCACCCAGACGGTGGAGAACAGGTCGCAGGCGCCGGTGGCGCTCATTCCCTATGCGCGCATCCAGCGCCAGGATACGCCGGTGGTCTCCGGCTACTGGGTGTTCTTCGAGGGCATGCTGGGCTGGCTCAACGGCAGCCTCCAGGAAATCCACTACTCCGACGTGTCGGAGCAGACCGAGCCGCAGCGGTTCGACACCACCGGCGGCTGGCTCGGCTTCACCGACAAGTACTGGGCCGCGGCCATCGTGCCGGACCAGTCCATACCCGTGACTGCAAGCTTCCTGCACACCCGGTCCGGCAACCGCGACGTCTACCAGACCGACTATCTCGCCCGGGACGCAATCGTCGTGCAGCCGGGTGCGACGGCGTCCTATCGCAGCCAGCTGTTTGCTGGCGCCAAGGTGGTCAGCACCATCAACGCCATCGAGGCCAAGCACGGCATTGAAGGCCTCAACTACATGATCGACTGGGGCTGGTTCTATTTCCTGACCAAGCCCTTCTTCTACCTGCTTGACTGGATCAAGGGCCTCGTCGGTAACTTCGGCCTCGCCATCCTCATTGCGACGGTGCTGGTGAAGCTCGCGGTCTTCCCGCTTGCCAACAAGTCCTATGCCTCGATGAGCAAGATGAAGAAGCTCCAGCCCGAGATGGAGCGGCTCAAGACCGAGTATCCGGATGATCGCATGAAGCAGCAGCAGGCGATGATGGAGCTCTACAAGACCGAGAAGATCAATCCGCTGGCCGGCTGCCTGCCGATCCTGATCCAGATCCCGATCTTTTACGCCCTCTACAAATCGCTGATGCTGACCGTGGAAATGCGGCACCAGCCGTTCGCGCTGAGAT
>CALJTZ010000331.1 GCA_937975655.1 uncultured Synechococcus sp.
CGGTTGGTGGGGATCGTGACCGTGGATGACGTGATCGACGTGATCCAGCAGGAGGCCACCCGCGACCTCTATGCCGCTGGCGCCGTGCAGGCTGGCGATGAGGACGACTACTTCCAGAGCAACCTGTTCACCGTGGCCCGCCGGCGCGTGGTGTGGCTGCTGGTGCTGTTGCTGGCTAATAGCGGTACGGCGGCCGTGATTGCCTCGATGGATGGGGTGCTCAAGCAGGTGGTGGTGCTGGCCGCCTTCATCCCGCTGTTGATCGGCACCGGCGGCAATGTGGGGGCTCAGAGCTCCACCGTGGTGATCCGGGGCCTGAGCACCCAGCGGATTCAGGCCCTGGGAACGGGGCGGGCGATCTGGCGCGAAGGCGTGGCCGGGGCCCTGCTGGGCTTGCTGATGATGCTGGTGGTGATCCCCTGGGCGGCCTACGTGAGTGGTGGCAATTGGCTGGTGGCTGGAGCCGCGGGCTTCAGCCTGGTGGCGATCACCACCCTGGCGGCCACGGCTGGAGCCGCCCTGCCACTGCTGTTTGACCGCCTGGGCCTCGACCCGGCTCTGATGTCCGCCCCGTTCATCGCCACCGCCACCGACGTGGCCGGGGTGTTCATCTACCTGCAGACCGCCTCCTGGCTGCTGGGGCGGTTTTCTGCTTCCTGAGAGCTCCTTCACACTTCTTCAGGGTAAGCTTCATATAAGTTCAGGATCCGGCCGTGGCCGTCGCCGTCGCAGCTTCAGAGGCTTCTTCCGCCGGCACCGATCTGGTGCGCTCCTATCTGCGGGACATCGGCCGTGTGCCGCTGCTCTCCCATGAGCAGGAGATCACCCTGGGTCGCCAGGTGCAGGAGCTCATGGCCATCGAGGACATCGAGCAGGAGCTGGTGATGCGCTCCGGTGGCACCAAGCCCACCCCTGAGCAGCTTGCCGATGCCGCGGGCCTGGCACCCCAGGTGCTCAAGAAGCGGCTGCGGGCTGGCCAGCGCGCCAAGGAGCGGATGGTGGCGGCGAACCTGCGGCTGGTGGTGAGCGTGGCGAAGAAATACACCAAGCGGAACATGGAGCTGCTGGATCTGATCCAGGAGGGCACCATCGGCCTGGTGCGGGGTGTGGAGAAGTTCGACCCCACCCGGGGCTACAAGTTCTCCACCTACGCCTACTGGTGGATTCGCCAGGGGATCACCCGGGCGATCGCCGAGAAGAGCCGCACGATCCGGCTGCCGATCCACATCACCGAAACGCTGAACAAGCTCAAGAAAGGCCAGCGTGAACTGAGCCAGGATCTGGGCCGCACCCCCACGATCACGGAACTGGCGGAGGCGGTGGATCTGCCGGAGGAGGAGGTGAAGGATCTGCTGTGCCGGGCGCGGCAGCCCGTGAGCCTCGATGCCAAGGTGGGTGACAGCGATGACACCGATCTGATCGATCTGTTGGCCGCTGAGGGAACCCAGCCGGACGAGCTGGTGGATGGGGAGTGCATGCGCGGCGACATGCGCGCCCTGCTGGAGCAGCTGCCCGATCTGCAGGGCCGGGTGCTGAAGATGCGCTACGGCATCGGGGTGGAGGAGCCCATGAGTCTCAGCTCCATCGCCAGGGAGCTGGAGATGAGTCGGGATCGCTGCCGCAGCCTCGAGCGCCGGGCCCTCGAAGAGGTGCGCCGGCTCTCCCAGGATCTGGTGGGCTATCTGGCGGCCTGAGGCCGTTTCAGAAAAACTGGTCGAAGTTGTCGAAGTCCACGGCGCTGAAGGTGCCGTTCTCCACCTGACGCATGAGCCCCTCGAGTTGCACCCAGAGGGCACCGGTGGTGGCCAGCGAGAGCAGCAGCGCCACCAGCAGGGCGGTGCCGGAGGCGAAGCCGAACACCTGCAGGCTGCCGCCGATGAACAGGGTGATGCCCATCACGATGCCCGTGTAGGCCAGGTTGGTCTCGAAGCAGCCCAGGGGCAACAGGGAGAGGCGGTCCTGCTTCCAGCCATTGAGCTTGTCCTGCACCAGCCGAGCGAAGGTGAGCCCGCAGAGCACGCCCATGGCCAGGCCGATGCCTGCCAGCACATAGGGCGGCTGCAGGTAGGGAGCGAACTCCAGCAGGATCTCCTGGGCATCGAGGTCGCCGAACAGGCCGCTGGCCGCATCGGTGATGGCCTGCTCGGCGTCGATGGGCGTCAGGTTCACGTCGGCGGGCAGAGTCGCGATGGGCATCACCCAGGTCGGTGGCACAGGTGGCGCGACCCTAGGTCAACCGTTGGATGGTCGGGATCTGCCATCCAGGCCTGGTCAGGGCTCCCAGTCCTGGGAGCCAAGAAAGGTGAGCTCCACAAAGTCACTGCCCTCATGATCCTGGGGAGAGAAGGACACGCGGTAGCCACCCAGGTCGGTGTTGCGCATGGATTCCAACGCCGCCACGAAAGCGCGGCGACTGGGATTCGGCCCCGCTCGCCGCAAGCCCTCGACGGTCACCTTCGCTGCCAGAAATCCCTCGAGGCTTGCGTAGCCAAAGCGCGGTTGGGGGCTTTGCCTACGCATCAGTTGTTGGTACTCCTTCACCACCGGAATCCGGGCATCCCAGGGGAATGGCACCACCTGGCTGATGCCGATGCCGTCGGCCTCTGCTGAGGACAGGGCCGATTTCAGTCCGCGTGTTCCCACAAAGGACACGTTCATCACCTGCGCTCTGTTGCCCAGATGGCGAAGCCGGCGAATCAGGTCTGCGGCGGTGCCATAGGCGGTGATCATCACCACGCCATTGGGCTGGGCCTGGGCGAGATGCCTGGCGGCGTCGCCGGTATCCAGGCTGTTGCGGGCAACGCCTGTGGTGAGCAGGGGTTTCAATCCATGGCGACGTAGGGCTGCCACGGCTGCCCGCAGACCATCCTGCCCAAAGGCATCCTGTTGATAGGCCACGGCAATTCTGTGGCGGCCTGAGCGCACCAGATAGTTGATGCTTTCACCCAGTTCCCGCTGGTAGCTGGTCCGCAGATTGAACACCGTGGCCCGTCGCGGTGTTCGCAGGAGCTCGGCACCACTGAGTGGTGCAATCAGCGGTATCCCCTGGGCTGTGATCAGTGGCAGCACCGCCTTCACCGTTGGGGTGCCGACGTAGCCAAATAGGGCGAACACCTTGTCCTTGCTCAGCAGCGCCCGCGTGTTGTTCAGGGTGCGCTGGGGTTCATATCCGTCGTCTCGGCTCACCAGCTCGATCGTTCGGCCGTTGAGACCTCCTCGCCGGTTGACGTCGCTGAAGTAGGCCCTGGCCCCGTCGCGATACTCCTGCCCGAGCTGGGCTGAGGGTCCTGAGAAGGGTGCCGATTGGCCAAGGCGAATCGGCACTGCGCCTGCGTTGAGCCCGAGGCCAAGGCCCATGACCGCGGCCAGGGTCCGTGCGAGTGGGCTGAGCAGGAAAGGCAGGGTTCTGGGGTTGAACAATGGATGGGCCAAGCACCTTGGCCTCTGGCCTAAGTTGAAGCTTGGCATGAGCCTCAGGGATGGCCCAGCGTAAGCAACGGCGGTGGAACCTGCTCGCTCTGTTCGCCCTTCTGCTCGCCCTGGCCCTAGTGCTGTTCAGTTTGGGGCAGATCGAGTTGCAGGGAGTGCAATCCCGCGATGTGCTGCGCCTGGCGTCTACCCCACGGGCCCTGACAACTACCCGCGATGTTGGCCCCATGGCTGGGGCTCGGCTGGTGCGGGGAGAACGGCTCACGCCTGCAGAGGCCCAGGCGGATCAGAGGGATTTCGAGAGGGCCACATACCACGTGTATGTGGGTGTTTACAACACCAATAACCACAGTCTTGATCTGCGTGTTCCCAGCTTTGCCGGCAGTGGCTATGTGTGGATGAACTGGGATGGCGAGATGCAGCGCTATCTGGAGGAGCGAGATACAACCATTAATAGAATTGTCGTGCCAGCGAATTTGCTGAACGCTGACGCGAGTTCGGCGCTGCAACCCGTGGCGGAGAAGCCCCTCCGCTTGCCGGATGGTCGTTATTATCAGTTGTTTACCTATCAAGGATCGTTCTATGTGGATCACGTGGATTACAGGCGGTTTCCTTTCATGCGGATCAGTTTGCCTCTGGCGCTAGAGGTGAATGATGTTGAAGGCACGCTTGACTACGACAATCTGCGCTTGGTTCCTGAGTTGAAGGATAGTGGCATGGGGATTTATGCCGACATCACTGGTTTGCTGATACAGGGTTGGTCGATTGCCGAGTATCGCCATCACTACGCTACGAATTTTGGTTTGGGCGGTGCTGAGGATGACTACAGCCAGGTGATTTTTGATGTCGCCTATGGAACATCCGCATGGTCTTCGTTCTGGCGCTTGTTGCTGCCGCTTTCTGTTGTGATGGCTATGGTCTTGCTGGTTTCTAAGCTGCGC
>CALJTZ010000332.1 GCA_937975655.1 uncultured Synechococcus sp.
ATCCTCGACGCCGCCTCGATTGCCGTCGTGGCCCGCATGATGCAGACCCTGTTGGGGTCGAAATTCAATCAGAATCTGCCGTTCATTCCCGCTTTGGGGTCGGATCGTTTTGAGCAGACGATCTGGCTGATCTTTTTTTTCGTGCTGTTTTCCTGGCTGCGCTCCATTTCCAGGCTCGGTGTGCTGGCGATTCAGGAGCGCTTGACAGGCAAGGTTTGGCTGTATCTCACCAATACCATCTATGCCCGGATCCTCTCCAGGCCTTATGAGTATCACATCAGCAAGAATGACAAAAAGCTGGCCACTCATCTCCTGGCCAATGTGACGCTAGTTTCCAAGGGTGTGGTGGGTCCGCTGATGCAACTGCAGGCGTCCCTGTTCACGGTTCTGTTTCTGATGGCTGGCCTCCTGTATGTGGGCCGCTGGTATGCCCTCGGTTTGATTGCCTGCCTGTTGGTTGCCTACGGCATGTTCTCGGTGGTTCTCACTCCCTATCTTCGGCAGGCATCGGCCCAGAAGATTCGCTTGAGTTCCAGCATGAAACAGGGATTCTTCGAGTCGATGAATGTGATCCGTGAGATTCACATGGCATCGGCAGAGCCCTTCTTTAGGCGTGCTTTTGCGGAGGATTCCAAGCGTGCCAAGCACTTCGAATCCTTGAATAACTTTTTGCCCAACATTCCCAAGCAAATCATCGAGCCCCTGGGGATCACCTTGATCTTTTCCTTTGGGGCGCTCCCGGCCTTGCTGGGTGGCGGCGTCTCCGACGTGAAGATGATCATTCCCTTCCTGGCCACCCTCGCCCTGGCGTCCCAGCGCATCACGCCGGCGATGCACGACTTCTTCAACGCCATCACCCGTCTGCGGGCCTCGCTGCCCAACATGGTGAGTGTGCTGGGCTTCCTGGAGTTGCCGGAGCCCCAGGGCATGGCGCTCGGGTTGCCTTCCCAGGGGATCAGTCCGGAGGGCATCAATCCAAGGCGCACCGTGCGGCTGCACCAGGTGAGTTATCGCTACCCCGGCCGCGAGACCGACACCATCCACGGCCTCAACCTCACCATTCCCGTGGGATCACGGGTGGCGTTGGTGGGAACCACGGGCAGTGGCAAGAGCACCACGGCCCATCTGCTGCTGGGCTTGCTGCTGGGCTGCCGCTGCTTGCTGTTGAGCTTGCGCCTGTGCTTGTGCCTGCTGCAGCTGCTGCATGGCTTCATGCATATGCCTCTTAACTCGGTCGATTGCTGGTAGATGGCAACTGCT
>CALJTZ010000333.1 GCA_937975655.1 uncultured Synechococcus sp.
CATCCCCACCCGGCCAGCGGCCGCCGCCGCCACTGCCCTGGCGCACGGCAAACAGCTCCAGGCGCACACGCAACCGCTCCTCCAGGATTTCAGGATCGGTGAGGCGGGAATTGGTCATGTGGGTCTGCACCGCGCTGGCCCCCGGGAAGCCGCGGCCATCGGCCAGCCGGCCGGCGCCGCTGCCACCGCAGAGGGTTTCGTAGTACTGGCAGCGGTGGTTGCCAAAGATCAGGTTATTCATCGTGCCTTGGGCGGCGGCCATCACCCCCAGGGCGGCAAACAGGGCATTCACCACCACCTGGGAGGTTTCCACATTGCCCGCCACCACGGCGGCAGGGGCCCGGGGGTTGAGCAGGCAGCCGGCCGGCACCACCAGCTCCAGGGGCTCGAAACAGCCGGCGTTGAGCGGGATCGACTCCTGGACCAGGCAGCGGAACACGTAGAGCACCGCCGCCCTGGTGATGGCCAGGGGGGCATTGAGGTTGCTGGGCTGCTGGGGCGAGGTGCCGCTGAAATCGATGCAGACCGAGCGCTGGGCGTGGTTTACGCGGATGGCCACCGCCACCTCGAGGCCGCCATCGCAGCGCACGCGGGCGGAGCCGTTCTGAAGGCGATCGATCACCCGCCGCACCGCCTCGGCGGCATGGGCCTGGCCGTGGGCCATGTAGGCCTGCACCGGCTGGAGGCCCTCGCGGGCGATCAGGGCCTGCAGGCGCTCCACCCCCAACCGATTGGCGGCCACCTGGGCCTGCAGATCAGCGAGCAGTTGATCGGGGTTGCGCACCGGCCAGGGCCCCGCCGCGAGCCGTTGCCGCCACAACGCCTCCTCAAAGGCGCCATTACGTATGAGGGGCACGTTGTCGAGCAGGAGCCCCTCCTCGGCAATGCTGCGGCTGTGGGGCGGCATCGAGCCCGGCGTGGTGCCCCCCACATCGGCGTGGTGGCCGCGACTGGCCACAAAACCGATCAGCTCCGGGCCGGCGAACACCGGCGTGATCACCGTGAGGTCGGGCAGGTGGGTGCCGCCGTTGAAGGGGTTGTTGGATACCACCGCATCCCCGGGCGCCAGGGGGGAATGCTCCCCGCGCGTCACCGCCTCCAGCAGGGCCCCCACACTCGCGCCCATGGAGCCTAGGTGCACGGGGGTGTGGGGTGCATTCGCCACCAGGGCA
>CALJTZ010000334.1 GCA_937975655.1 uncultured Synechococcus sp.
CAGCACTGGGTGAGTCCACGTCCTTAACACTGCCTGATGGCTGAAGCTGGCCGCGCACCGTGATGGTCTGATCGATACGGGCGGTGAAGGCCCACAGCAATGTGGCAGCGAACAGTCCAGAGGTAAGCCAGATCAATGCCGACGACCAATGGCGACCCTGTTCAACAAAGGCGGAACTTCCTTCCCAGAGGTGCAAACCATTTGGGAGCTCCTCTCCGGGCTGGTCAGACGTCTCAGGCTTGGATGGAGCTTTAGTCAAGGTCGGCCTCCTGTTGGGAATAAAGGGCGTAATAGCGACCCTGGTGCTCGAGCAGTTGCTGGTGAGTTCCTTGCTCCACCAGCGAACCCTGCTCCATCATCAGAATCAAATCGGCGCTGCGTATGGTGCTGAGTCTGTGAGTGATGAAAAACACGGTGGACCCAACGAACGTATTCTTGAGATTGAGGCAAACTTGCCGCTCGGTGAGATAATCCAGTGCGCTTGTGGCCTCATCAAGGATCAGAAGAGATGGCCGCTGGAGAACAGCTCTGGCAATTGCAATCCGCTGCCGCTGTCCGCCGGAGAGACTGCTGCCACGCTCGCCAACGCGACTGGCATAACCATCGGGCAGTTCCATGATGAAATCATGGGCACAGGCGACACGGGCAGCTGCGGTGATTTCTTCGCTAGTGGCATCAGGACTGGTTAGGGCAATATTGTCGCGAACGCTGCCATCGAACAGCAGACTGTCCTGAGGAACAATTCCGATCTGACGCCGAACGGAGCCCAGCTGAAGCTTATTGATGTCATACCCATCAATCAGAATTCGACCTGCTTCTGGCTGGTAGAGCCTTGGAAGAAGTTTCATGATCGTGCTCTTGCCACTGCCGCTGCGACCCACAATGCCAACAAAGGCACCCGCAGGAACCTGGAAATTGACCCGCTTGACTACCAATGGCAAGCCCTCTGCAAAGCGGAAATCAACATCCTGGAACGTCACTTCTCCAGCCACAGGGGGCATGGGCAGCTGATCGGCATCTAGATCACCGCCTTCTACTGGGGCATCGATCACATCACTGAGGCGCTCCATGGAGAGGGCCACTCCCTGGAAGCTCTGCCAACTGGTGGCCAGATTGAGCAGTGGGCCAACTACGTAGCCAGAAATGATGCGAAAGGCGATTAACTGGCCAATGGTGAGCTCACCCTGGATCACCAAATAGGCACCCACCCAGAGGGTTAACAACCCTGTGAGCTGGTTGAGGAATCCGCCAACAGTGCCAGAGGAGACACCAATAAGCAGGGTGCGAAAGCTCTCACTCATATAAGAGGAGTAGCGCTTCTGCCACTGCCAGCGGACGGTGTTTTCAGCGTTCTGAGCCTTGATGGTTTGCACACCATTAAGGGCTTCCACCAGCATGGACTGGGTGGCAGCATTCTTTTCAGCAGCCTTGCGCAACTGAGAACGGATCACGGGCGACGCTACATACGTGAGCCCAAGAAAGAGAGGGACAACGCCAAGGGTAACGACTGTGAGAACGCCGCTATAGACAACCATTACAGCCACATAGATCACCGAGAACACAGCATCCAGCACCAGGGTGAGCAAACTACCGGTGAGAAAACCTCGGATATTACCCAGCTCGGCAATGCGGGTCTGCAATTCACCAACAGGCCGCTTATCGAAATAGCGGAGAGGCAAGCGCAGAAGATGCTGAATCACCTCTGCACCAAGAGCAATATCAATGCGATTGGTGGTGTCAGCAAAGAGGTAGGTGCGCACCGCCCCAAGCAACCCCTGAAACAAGCTCACACCCAGCAATACGATGCCAAGGGTGTAGAGGGTGTCAAGGTTCTGCTGAACGATCACCTTGTCAAAGATCTGCTGCATCACCAAAGGCTGGGCCAGGTTGAGCAGCTGCAGAACCAGCGAAGCGGCTAGTACCTCAATCAAGCTGCGGCGGTATTTGCGCAGCTGGGGAAAGAACCAGGAGAACCCAAGTTTGCGGCGCTGGCTGTCACGTCCTGGCGACAGGGTGAGGATGCGAGCACCCCCCTGACCCGCCGTGAGCTGATCGAGGGGCAGGGTGACACGACCATATTCCGGCAACACAGCCTTCACTTCTCCGCGGCTGATGTCGTGCAGCACAGCCGGCTGCTCCATCACCAGGGCCAGGCAAGGGAAGGGAAGGCGCGGCAGCTGAGCCTCGGGGATTTCACTAATACTGCCTACAAAACCCATCAGTGTTGAGAGGTTGCCGATCGCCTCCAGGCTGGTGGAGCGGTTCTGGATCAGCTGACGGGCAGCCCGTTCAATCACATCCCGGCGGAAAGGCACGTTGTGAACACGGGCCATCATCTCCAGGCATGCCAGGGACTGGGCCACGGCACCCACGCCAGTAACCACGGGAATGGTCCGGCCCCGCCATCGCATTGCGGCCTGGGGATCCTGCGATGAAAGTTCGGCCAGATCGACCCTGCGCTCACCCTGGGGATCAGGGAGCAGGAGATCGGCGTAGCGATCATCACCCCAGAGATCGGCTGAGGCGGGTAACTCAGCCGTTGGCGGGGCTTCCAAGGGAGGATTCAGCTCCCGATCCCAAAGCTCCCGATCCACCCTGAGCAGCCGCAGGGAGGCACCGAGGGGCAGGCCCTCAAACTGTCGGATCTCCACCTGAGAACCCACAACCACCGGTTCGCCTGCCTCGGGCTGGGCGTTCCAGAGCCAAACAGCACCATCCTCGAGGGGCAGGGTCCTCTCCACACGGGCTGGCACGAGCCGAAGCCCGGGCAGGAGTCGACGCAGCACCTCCCGTTCCGGTGGATTGGCCTGGGGTCGCCGACGGAGGGCGGGTGCCAACACGGCCATCAGCTCAGCTGGCGAATTATTGGCATCCAGCCAGGCAGCGAAGGCCGAGCTTCGGTGCTCCAAGGCATAGAAATCGTCGGCCGTAATGCCAATCAGCTTGAGGGGCGTGACCGCCGTGATCCACTCGCAGGGGTCGCGACGCACGAGCCCTGCCCAACCCAACAGATCCCCAGGCTGGGCGTAGGCCAAGGTCACGGGGCGCTGCAGTCCAGGGTCGCGGTGGAGCACTCGCCCGCGGCCTTCCAGG
>CALJTZ010000335.1 GCA_937975655.1 uncultured Synechococcus sp.
CGGCGGTGTTGTTGTCCACGCTGGCCAGGGCGTCGTCGAGCACCAGCAGCGGAGCCTGCACCAACAGGGCCCGGCCCAGGGCCGTGCGCTGGCGCTGGCCGCCGCTCAGGGTGATGCCCCGCTCACCCACCAGGGTGGCGTAGCCATCGGGGAAGCCCTTGATGTCCCCCTCCAGCCGCGCCTGGATCGCCGCCTGCTCCACCTGCTCCTGGCCGGCCTGGGGATCGCCGTAGCGCAGGTTGTCCGCCAGGGATGCCGTGAACAGATAACCCTCCTGGGGCACCAGGGCCACCTGGCTGCGCAGGCTGTCGAGATCCACCGCGGTGATGTCCATGCCGTTGAGGAACAGGGCTCCTGCCGGCACCTCCACCATGCGCCCCAGGGCGCGGGCCAGGGTTGTTTTGCCGCAGCCCACCGGCCCCACCACCGCCACCAGCTCACCCGGCTGGAGCCGGAAGCTCACGTTGTGGAGCGCCTCGCGCTCGGCGCCGCTGTAGCGCACGTTCAGATTGCGGGCCTCCACGGCCGCAGCGGCCGGCTGCCCCTGGCGGCTGGGCATCGATCGGGGCTGCGCCGGCGACTGGATCAAGGGGATGCGCCGCAGCAGCTCTTCCACCCGCTCCAGGCTCACCTGGCCGGTCTGGAAGGTGTTGAGCGTGAAGCCCAGCAGGGCGGTGGGGAACACCAGCCGCTCCACATAGAGGATCAGGGCCACCAGGTCGCCGATGCTGAGCCGCCCGCTCTCCAACTGGCCGCTGCCCAGGGCCAGCAGCAGCAGCAGGCTCACCGAGGAGATGCCCTCCAGCAGCGGGAACAGGGTGCTGCGGGTGCGGGCCAGGTTGAGGGCGTCGTCGCGGTAGGTGCGGTTGCGCTCGGCGAAGGCCTGGCGCTCGGTGGCTTCCTGGCCGTAGATCTTGATGGCGCTGATGCCGGAGAGGTCTTCCTGGATCAGATCGCTCAGCTGGGCCAGGGATTCCTGCTGGCGCCGCTGCTGTTTCATCATGCGGCCGCCGAACAGGCGCACCGTGGCGAGCATCAACGGATAGAGGCCCACGGCCGCCAGGCTTAGCCAGGGGTCGATGGCCAGCATTGCCGGCAGGGTGAGGGCATAGGCCAAGGCCGTATTGGTGAGGCTGAGCACCGCAAAGCCCAGCAGGCGCCGCACGTTCTCCACATCGCTGGTGGCGCGGCTGATCACCTCACCGCTGCCGGTGGTCTGCACCCAGCCCGGCTCCTGGCGCAGCATGTGATCGAAGATCTGCTGCTTGAGGCTGGCCTCCACCTGGCGGCCCACGCCAAACACCAGCATCCGCGACCACAGCCGCACGCCGCCCATCACCGTGGCCAGGGCCACGATCAGGGCGGCCTGGCGGATCACATCGCTCACTGCAAACCCGTCCTGCAGGTCGTCGATCACGCCGCGCACCAGCAGCGGAATCGAGACGCTCAGAAGGTTCACCACCACCAGGGCGAGGGCGCCGATCAGCACCGTGCGCTTGTAGGGCCGCAGATAGCGCCGTATCAGGCCGAGACGGATGGCGGCCATGGAGTGCCTGAAGGTGCCGCCAACCTACGGAACCTGGGCGATGCTGTCGGCCGCTGCCGCTGCCGC
>CALJTZ010000336.1 GCA_937975655.1 uncultured Synechococcus sp.
GTGTAGAAGGGCGCCTCGTGGCAGGTCTTGAGCTGCTCGGTCATGTTGGCCTGGATCAGGTGCATGGGCACGTGGCCAGGGCCTTCGATCATGGTCTGCACATCGTGCTTCCAGGCGATCTGGGTCAGCTCGCCCAGGGTGTGCAGGCTCACCGCCTCTTCAGGCCGGCCCAGCTGGCGGGCGAGCACCACCGGCGTGCCTGGCGGACGGGCCTCCAGCAGCAGCTCCCGGGCTCGACCCAGTTGCCAGTCGCGACCCATGGAGCGGGGGTTGTAGAGAGCCACCACGAAATCCCCGGCGGCAGCCGCCTGCAGGCGCTTCTCGATCACGGCCCAGGGGGTGAGGCGATCGCTGAGGCTCACGGTGCAGAAATCGTGCATCAGCGGAGCACCGGCCCGGGCGGCGGCCAGCTGCAGGGCAGAGATGCCTGGATGCACCGTGAAGGCAGGGCGATCGCCGGGGTCCAGGGCCATCCACTGCTCCAGGGCCAGGCCAGCCATGCCATAGATGCCGCTGTCTCCTGAGGAGATCAACGCCACCTTGAGTCCCTGGCAGGCCAGCTCGAGGGCCTCGCGGCAGCGCTCCCGTTCCTGGGTGAGCTGGCCGTCGCTGCGCAGTTGATCGGGGCGTCGCAGGGGTTCCAGCAGATCCAGGTAGAGGCCGTAGCCCACCCATACGCAGCTCTCGGCCAGGGCGCGGCGCGCATCGGGGGTGAGCAGATCCAGGCTGCCGGGGCCACTGCCGATCAGATGCAGCTGGCCCCTGGTTGGAGCCCATTGGCTGGCCGCCTGGCCGATGGCCAGGGTGGCGGCTCCCTGTTCGCCAGGTTGTGCCCGCTCGATCCGCTTCTCGGCCCGCAGCTGGGCGGCAGGTCCTGCCGCTAGCAGGGCGGCAGCCTCGGCCACGCTGGCGGTGCCCAATTCGGCGGCCACCGCGGCGGATGGGTTGGGCACCGCCACCGCCGCCAGCTGCTCGGCGGGGAAGCAGCGCAGCGGCCAGCCCCGCCGCTGGGCCAGGTCCAGCAGGGCCGGCTCATCGGCCTTGCGATCGGCCGTGGCCACCCCGGCCACGGCCTCCGGCGCCAGGTTCAGTTCGGCCAAGGTGGTGTCGACGCACCGCTCCAGCAGGCTGAGGCTGGTGCCGCGCTCGCAGCCCATACCCAGCCAGAGGCTGGGGGGGTGCCAGTTGCAGGCGCTGGAGGGCG
>CALJTZ010000337.1 GCA_937975655.1 uncultured Synechococcus sp.
AGGATTCGTGGCGCTCGGTGCCGATCACGTGCAGGCCGCCGGCCTCGCGCACCCGCTTGTCCTCCTCTTTCACCACGGCGTCGTATTCACCCTTCACGCGGGTGATCAGGTTGCGCAGCTGCTGGATTTGGGGGTCGTCGGTGGGGGCCTTCTCGGCCGCCTGGGCGATGCGATCTTCCAGCTCCAGCACCGTGAGCTGCCGGTCGCCCCAGGCCTTCACCAGATCGTGGGCCAGCTCCGAGAGGGATTGCTCGGTGGCATCGGTGAGGGAGCAGGGATAGAGGGCCCCGATGGCCTTGGCCTCGGATGGAGCCTTGGCACCGGCAGCGGCGGATCCGGCACCGAAGCCAGGGGCGGCTTCAGGGGAGCGCTGCAGGGGGATCGGCGGCTTGTGGCCCTCTTCCGGGCGCACCAGGCGCGGCAGCAGCACTTCCCGCAGCTTGAGGCGGCCCATGTAATCGCTGTTGCCGCCGAGGATGATGTCCGTGCCGCGGCCGGCCATGTTGGTGGCGATGGTCACAGCGCCGGCACGGCCCGCCTGGGCGATGATCTCGGCCTCCCGCTCCACGTTCTCGGGCTTGGCGTTGAGCAGGTTGTGGGGGATCTGCTGCTCCGCCAGCAGGGCTGAGAGCAACTCGGATTTCTCCACACTGGTGGTGCCCACCAGCACCGGCCGGCTGCTCTTGTGCACCTCGGCAGTTTCCAGGGCCACGGCCCGCCACTTGGCGGCCTCGTTCTTGTACACCTGGTCGGTCCAGTCCGCACGGGAACGTACCCGGTTGGTGGGCACGATGGCCACTTCCAATTTGTAGGTTTTCTCGAACTCCACCTCTTCCGTTTTGGCGGTGCCGGTCATGCCGGCCAGGCGCGGATAGAGCAGGAAGAAGTTCTGGTAGGTGATCGAGGCCAGGGTTTGGGTTTCGGGCTGAATCGACAAGCCCTCCTTGGCCTCGATGGCCTGGTGCTGGCCGTCGCTCCAGCGGCGCCCCGGCATCACCCGGCCGGTGAACTCATCCACGATCACCGCGTCGCCGCCCCGCACGATGTAGTTCACATCGCGGGTGAACAGCTCCTTGGCCTTGAGGGCGTTGTTGATGTAGTGGGCCCAGGGGTCGGCCGGATCGAACAGATCACTCACCCCGAGCAGCTGCTCGGCCTTGGCGTAGCCCTCATCGGTGAGGGTGCAGTTGCGCTGCTTCTCATCCACCTCGTAATCCCCCTCGGGATCGATGCCGTCCTTGCCCATCTCGGCGGCCCGCTCCAGCTGCTGCACCACCTCGGCGGCCCGCTGGTATTTCTCCTGGGGCCGCTCCACCTGGCCGGAGATGATCAGGGGCGTGCGTGCTTCATCGATCAGGATCGAATCGACTTCGTCGATCACGCAGTAGTAGGGATCACGCTGCACCACCTCGGCGATGTCGCTCGCCATGTTGTCGCGCAGGTAGTCGAACCCCAGCTCCGAGTTGGTGGCGTAGGTGATGTCGCAGCCGTAGTTGGCCCGGCGGGTGGCAGGGTCCATGTCCTGCTGGATCAGGCCCACCGAGAGGCCCAGGAAGCGGTGCACCTGGCCCATCCACTCGGCGTCGCGGCGGGCGAGGTAGTCGTTCACCGTCACCACGTGCACACCCCGGCCGGTGAGGGCGTTGAGGTAGGCGGGCAGGGTGGCCACCAGGGTTTTGCCCTCGCCGGTTTTCATCTCGGCGATCTGGCCGTCGTGCAGCACCATGCCGCCGATCAGCTGCACATCGAAATGGCGCATGCCCAGCACGCGCTTGCCGGCCTCGCGCACCACGGCGAAGGCCTGGGGCAACAGCTCATCGAGCAGCTTGCGCTCGCGCTCGAGAGTGGCCTCGAGGCCCAGACCCCGGCCGGCGCACTCCTGCTGCAGCGCGGCGAGCTTGCCGCGAAATTCCACGGTGAGGCCGCGCAGCTCCTCATCGGAGAGGGGCTCTACCTCCTCCTCCAACAGGTTGATATCCGAAACGATCGGCTGATAGCGCTTCAGCTTGCGGGCATTGGGATCACCCAGCAGCAGCTTGAGCATGGAAAAGGCCGATTCGTGCTGGGGGCAGCCTACCGAGGGCGGGCGGGGTGGCCCCGGGCGGCATGCCGGCCATCGCGCCCGTGCTGTTCAAGGGCGAAGATTCGGTTGCACCGCTGAGAAGGTGGCCCTGTGAACGGCAACATCCAGCTGATCCGCCACCGGGCCGGGGCGCTGCGGTTGCGGCTGGGGCCGGGGCAGCTGCAGCAGCTTCAGGCGCTGCTGGATGGCCATAGCTTCTGGGCCCAGGGCCGCTCGGCAGCACAACTGCGGCGGATGCTGGCGGGCAGCCAGGCGGTGGTGAGCGCCTGGCAGGGCCAGCGGCTGGTGGGCTTCGGGCGGGCCAGCAGCGATGGCGTGTACCGGGCGGTGCTGTGGGATGTGGTGGTGGCAGGCGATCACCAGGGCCAGGGGCTGGGCCGGCGGCTGGTGGAGGCTCTGCTGGCGGCTCCCGCCCTGGCGGCGGTGGAGCGGGTGTACCTGATGACCACCAACGGCAGTGGCTTTTACGAGCAACTGGGCTTCGAAGCCATCGACAGCCAGCGGCTGATGCTGCGGCGCGGCGAGCCAGGGAACCCAAGGGGTTGAGGCCAAGCGGGGCAGGGGCCTACAGCGCCTTTCAAGCGTCCTGTACAGCCTGTACAGAATTCAGGAGGCGGGCCAAGTACTGACGCCGGGGGTGTGCCGGGCACTCCGGGGAAAAGGAAGCACGAAAGCTTTCAGGGACTCGGGTCGCGACAATCCCGAGTCAGAAACGAAATTTATAAGCGGATGAAGAGATTCGAACTCTCGACCCTCTCCTTGGCAAGGAGATGCTCTACCACTGAGCTACATCCGCAAGCGTCGGGCCGGCGGTGAACCGCGCTGCTTCGACCTCGGAATCATGCACTACCGAGGTGCCCCCGGTCAACGCAGAGCGGAACCTCTCAGAGCTGCGGGGTAAGGTTGCTCTCATACCGAAGGCTGCATTGGCCTAGTGAGCCCGCATCACCCTCCCGAAAAGCCACTGGAGGGCTTGAGGCTGGTCGTGACCGCCCTTGACCTCGAGCAGGGTGAGCACCGCGGCATCGCCGTCTACTCGAAGGCCCTGATCAGCTGCTTAAAGCAGGCAGGAGCCGAAGTGTGGCTACTCACGGAATTCGATTCATCCACCGGTGGCTCGGGCCTCAAGAGGCTGCCGAAGGCCACCCGCGACCTGGTCCTCAATGCTCGGGTGCTGAACGCGCTGGCTGAGGGCCAGGTTTATGAAGGCAACTCCTGGCTCGCTCGAAAGCTCCCCTTCGGCCATCGCTTCATCCGCCTACAGAAGCAGCTGAGTGAGCTGGTCTCCACGGTGTTCAGCCCACGGCATTACTCCGCCAGAGCGCTGCGGGCCATCCACGTGCATCACCAACTCGACAATCCCTACCTGCGTCACGAGCGCTTGGGTTACGCGCGGAACGTCGATGGTGTGCTGTGTGCCAGAAAGGTGTTCTTCAATTCCATGTGGCAAGCCCAATGCCAACGCGGCCCGATCAGCATCGATCTGAGCGGCTTTGACGCCCTGATCACCACCTGCCCGCTCAACCTCAGGCCCAGCAACAGCTGCACCTTTGTGCAGACCGTGCATGACCTGATCCCGCTGGAATACGCCCAGACCCTGGAAAACGTTGGGGTGTTCGCCCGGCGGCTGGCGGCCTGCCTGCCGGCCAGGCGGCTGCATGTGTCGGACTCGACCCAGCAGAAATTCAACGCCGCGGTGCTGGGGGCACTACCGGAGCGGGACAGAACATCGGTGGAGCCTCGAGACCAGGTGGCCATCCAACCGCCCTCGCTGCAGTTCCCGCAGTGGCTGTTTGGGGCTGGCGAGGCGGCAGAACCCTCGGCAGCGCCGCCGGCAGACTTCCCCCCCAGCAGCTACCTGCTGCGGGGGTCCGCCGCCGGCAAGGGTGCGAGGCCCCTGAGCCTGAAACCGTTCCGCTACCTGCTGTTCAACTCCTCGGTGGAGCCCCGCAAGAACCTGCTGTTCCTGGTGCAGGCCTATGTGGAATCCAACCTGAGCAGCCAGGGCATCCAGCTGTGCGTCACCGGCAAGCTCAAACGCGACGACTACAGCGCGGCGGTGCGGGAGATCGTGAAACATGAACCAGGCATCCTGCTCACCGGTTACATCAACGAGAGCACCAAACACGATCTGTATCTCAACAGCCTTGGGTTGCTGAGTCCGTCGTTGGTGGAAGGGTTTGGCATTCCCGTTCTGGATGC
>CALJTZ010000338.1 GCA_937975655.1 uncultured Synechococcus sp.
TGATGTTCCCAAGTTCACAAGATACCGTCCCACTCGTGTTGATCTAGTTGGGGCTGATCAAGGTTTTGGTTTCCAAAGATTAAAGCCATTCAATACCCCTGATCTTAAAAAGCAGTGGGATGCCTTGTGTGAAGTAGCCAAGAAAAATATCGAGGCTGGCTTAGCCAATGCTAATAAACTAAAAATGGCTGCATGTGACATTAATGAAAACATGATCACCATTGTTAAAAATAACTGGAAGCGCGCTGGTTTGCCTGCTCAATCCGGTGTGTTATCGAATGTGCGCCAAATTGATGCTTTGGTTGCTAAATCACCATTTGCTGAACCGGGGGTGATGTTGTTTAACCCGCCTTACGGTGAGCGTTTAGAGATCAAGGGCCGCGGCGCTAGAGATGCATTACCAAAGAACAATAATTCTCCAGAATTCATGGAGTTTTTAAATCAATTTGGTAAACACCTCAAAGATAACTTTGGTGGTTGGCAAGTCGATGTATTAACCGCTGATATGGGTTTACCAGGGCAATTGCGTATGAAAGAATCTAAACGTACACCTTTATATAACGGCCCCTTGGAGTGCCGTTTGTTTAGATTTGATATGAGAAAGCTAGAACAAAAGGCTTGATGACATTGTTTAGCGTAAGGATATAAGTAATCATTTTTATCAATTTGATTTCACTGATAATTATTTATAAAATTTGTAAATAATTGCGTGAGGATTCAATGACAAATTTTGATACATACACATTCATCAAGACGCTACAAGATAAAGGTATGCCTGAGGCCCAAGCAAAAGCTATTTCTGATGGCTTGAGGAATTGTCATGATTCATCTGACTATGTAACTAAGTTGGATATTGCTTGCTTGGAGGCTAGATTAGATGAAAAGATTTCAGATGTGCTGCATCGACAAACAAAGATGCTGGGTGGCATGATGATTGGCGCCATTACTTTAATGACTTTTGTGGATCGATATTTGCCATCGAATTTAGTATCTATCGGCGAGTATTGGTTACCGCGCTTGACTTAACTCAAACTATCTCAAAGAGTTACTATCTAAAAATTCTTCTTATTTCTTGAGCCCTAGTAGAATATAGGGAAAATAGGAAAGAGATCATGGAATTTAAAACTTATATGTGTTTGATTTGTGGCTGGATTTACGACGAAGAGGCGGGCGCACCTGAACACGGCATTGCCCCCGGCACCGCGTGGGCCGATGTGCCCATGAATTGGACTTGCCCAGAATGCGGCGCACGTAAAGAAGACTTTGAGATGGTGCAAATCTGATGTCACACATCGGGTGTGAAATTTGCGTGTCCTGACCTTGCACCCCAGCACCGGAGCCAAGCCCCTTGAGCACGACAACACCCACTTTCAAAGTTCTGGTTATTGACGACAGCAACACCATACGGCGCAGCGCCGAGATGTTTCTGCGCCAGGCCGGTTATGAAGTCATCCTCGCCGAGGACGGCTTTGACGCGCTGTCGAAAATCAGCGACTACCAGCCGCGCATCATCTTTGTCGACGTGATGATGCCGCTGATGCGCGACTGGGATTTCGACGCGATCATCACCCACAACCGCTACACCCTGGTGAACCGCAATGCGGCAGAGATGATGGACCTGGCCGTGGCGCGCGGCATGGCGGTGCTCAATGCCGCCCCCTATGCCGTGATCGTCTCCGACCGCGCCACCCTGCGCCTGCTGGCGGGTCTCGATCCGGTGTGCAGCGGCCGCATCCTGCTGAACGGCAGCGCCATCACCCACAAGCCCGCCGGGCAGCGTGCAGTGGCGATGGTGTTTCAGAGCTATGCCCTCTTCCCCCACCTGAGCGTGCTGGGCAACCTGGGGCTTGGGCTGGAGGTGCGGGGCATTCCACCCGCGGAGCGGCGCCAGCGGATTGGAGCAGTGCTGGAGCTGCTGCAGCTGCAGGGGCTGGAGCAACGCAGGCCGGCCCAGTTGTCCGGCGGGCAGCGGCAGCGGGTGGCCCTGGCCAGGGCCCTGCTGCGGGAACCGCAGCTGATGCTGCTGGATGAACCAATGAGCAACCTGGATGCCCAGCTGCGCGATGCCCTGCGGCCGGAGCTGCGTCAGCTGTTGAGCGGCGGCGGCTATCCCGCCATCTACGTCACCCACGACCAGCAGGAAGCCCTGGGCTTGGCCGACAGGATCGCCCTGCTGCACCAGGGCCGACTGCAACAGCTGGGCACGGCCCACAGCCTCTATCACGATCCCGCCAATCGCTTTGTGGCCAGCTTCCTGGGCCGGCCGGCCATCAACCTGTTCCCCCCTGAGGCCGGGCGGCAGCTGGGGGTCAGGCCGGAGCACCTGCAGCTGGTCTGCAGCGGCGGCGTGCCAGCGCAGCTGGTGCGGCGTGAATGGTTGGGCGCCCAGCAGTTGCTGTGGCTGGACAGTGCCCGGGGGCCGCTGCGGCTGCTGTGCGCGGCAGACCTGCCCATCCCAGAGCGGCTGGAGGTGGGTTGGCAACCGCAGCAGGAACTCTGGTTTGCGGAGAGCTCGGGGGAACGCTGCCGCTGACGGTGCAGACCCCTATCACCCATTTGGTACGATCCCCCAGTAGGCCAACGCCTGCAATGTTTTTCATCGGTTGAAGGTCATGTCCCGGGTCTGCCAACTCACCGGCAAGCGCGCCAACAACGGCATGGCCGTCAGCCACTCCCACGTGCGCACCAAGAAGCTCCAGCAAGTGAACCTGCAGGAGCGTCGTCTGTGGTGGGCCGAGGGCAAGCGCTTCGTGAAGCTGCGCGTGTCCACCCGCGCCCTCAAGACCATCCAAAAGAAGGGCCTCGGTGCCTATGCCAAGGAGCTGGGCGTGAACCTGGCCAAGATCTGATCGTTCAGATCCCCTCCAATACACAATCCGCGAAACCGATGAACCGTCGCGATCTGCTTCGCGGCATCAGCGTCTCCGCCCTGGGCCTGCTGGCGTTCCCGCCGCAGGCCCTTTCCATTGGCGGGGTGTTGCCCGAGTTGAACCAGCCGGCCCCAGCCTTCCAGCTGGATGGGGTCGTGCCCGGTGAGGGCGCCGCTGCCGGCACGGCCGTGGCCGCGAGCCGCAGCCTCACGGACTTCGCTGGCCAGTGGTTGGTGATCTATTTCTATCCCCGGGATTTCACCGGTGGCTGCACCATCGAAGCCCGCGGCTTTCAGAAGGATCTGGAGGCCTTCCACCACGCCGGAGCCCAGGTGGTGGGCATCAGCGCCGATGATCCCGATTCCCATGCGGAGTTTTGCGGCAGCGAATCCCTGGCCTTTCCCTTGCTCTCGGATCCCGCTGGCACGGTGAGCAAGCGCTACGGCAGCTGGATCGCCCCCTTCTCCCAGCGCCACACCTTTCTGATCGACCCCCAGGGGGTACTCCGCAGCAGCTGGGTGGCGGTGCGGCCCAGCGGTCACAGCCAGGAGGTGTTGGCCACCCTCAGGCAACAGCAGGCGGCTCTGCGCGCCTGAAGGTCATCACCCAACCGGTGCCGGCACCTTCCACTTCCCAGCGGGGCAACCAGTTGCGCCAGCTGTAGGCCACGAAGTGGCCGCCCGACCCCACCCGCTCGTAGCCACCCTGGCGGTTGTCGAGCTCGCCATAGGGATCGTTGAAGATGCCGGCGCCAGGCCGGTAGCCCACCGCCAGGATCCAGTGGCCGCCCCCTCGGGGCGCTGAAGCCGGGCCATGGTGCAGAAAGCCTGTGGCCACGGGGTAGCCCAGCTGCAGCTCCTGCTCCAGGAGGGCGCGGGTGCCGCTGGTGTCAAAGCGAGCCAGGATGCCGTAGTCGGCGCAGGCGGCGATCTGGGCCTGGGCCGAGGTGGTGTCGCCGTAGCGGCGCACGGTGTTCAGGTAGGTGTCGTCGGCGTTGGAACCGAGCAGTGCGGTGGGGCGCAGGTACTTGACCGCCATGGCACAGGTGCTGGAAAAACACATGCGCAGGCCCTGGCCAGGCAGCTGGCTATCGGTCTGCACGTAGTACTGGCGCACAGGAAGCACCAGGATGGAGCTGGTGGTGAGGGTCAAGGCCTCGGGGCCACTGTCCTTCTGATAGCAAGCGACAAGCGTTAGGCCAGCTGGCGGCCGCGCCAGGTCCACCCCTGTCCCGTGCTGGTTTTCCAGATGCTGGCCGGCACGATCGCCGCGATCAGCAGGGCCCCCAACCAGCTCAGCCACCAGTAGCGAATCGGCGTGCCAAAGCGCCACCAGCTCCACAGCCGCAGGGCCAGCAGCAGGCTGATGCCCACCACAGCTGGAGGCAGCCAGAGGGGCTGATGCAGCCCCAAAGCGGCCAGCAACACCCCCCAAGGGGCCGCAAACAGCAGCAGCACAACGGCCGCACTGCCGAGGGCCTTGATCCAGTCGCGGTCGAGGCCGAGGAACCAGTTCTTGGTCCAGCCCTCCCACAGGGCAGAAAGGCTGCGATACATCTGCAGATCCACCAGGTCCACCCCCAGCAGGTAGCGGAGTTGCAGGCCAGAGCCCTTGATCAGCCGCGCCAGGGCCAGATCCTCCACCACCTCGCCGGCCACGGCGGCATGACCGCCAACGGCTGCATAGGCACTGCGGCGGAACAGCATGAAGGGCCCGGCGGCAAAGGCGGTGGGATCGGCAGGGTCATTGCTGCGCTCCATCGGAAAGCCCAGGCCCAGCAGCGTGGCCACGATCGGCTGCACCAGCCATTCCGCCAGGCAGCTGCACTGCAGGCGCGGGGCCAGGGAGAACAGGTCGCTGCCGTGGGCGGTGGCATCCGCCAGGGCGGCAGCCAGGGCCTCAGGGCGCAGGCGCACGTCGGCATCCAGGAACAACAGCCACTGCTGGGCTGGATCCCCCGCCGGCCAGGGGGCAGCGGCCGCCACACTGGCCGCCCAGTTCTTGCCGCACCAGCGCTCACCCTCCGGGCGCGGACCCGCCTGCAAGAGCAGACGTTCCGGCGTATCGGGGCCCAGGGCCTCGCGAGCCAGGGCGTGGGTCGCGTCGGTGGAGGCATCGTCGATCACCACCAACTGCCAGGGCACGCTGGGATCCCGGCTGGCCAGGGTCGCGCTGATGCAGTCGGTGATGTTGTCGGCCTCGTTGTAGGCGGGGATCACCACCCGCAGGTGCAACGGCGGCGGACTGGCGGGTTCAGCAAGGGAGGCGAGGGGCTTGAGCCGGGGGGCACGGCCCAGTTCCAGCTCCAGCTTGAGCAGCATCAGGGCCAGGCCGGCAACGGGGAGCCAAGCCAGCAGCGACACCACCCCTTGCACCTGCATCAACCATCCAACCCGGTGTGCCGCTCCCAGGCTGTCACCTCACTGCGGTAGGCCTCCCACTGGCGCCGGCGCAATTGCTCGTAGGCCCGGCAGAAGTCCTCTCCGAGGGCTGCCCGCAGCACCGCATCGCCAGCGAAGGCCTGGAGGGCCTCACCGAGATCGCGGGGCAGGCGGGCAGCGTCGCCCGTCGCCAGGGGCTCGGCGTAATTGTCGTTGTCGCAGCGCGGGCCGGGGCTGAGTTGCCGTTCCAGGCCATCGAGCCCTGCCGCCAGGACGGCCGCCTGCAGCAGGTAGGGATGCACGGCACCATCGGGGAGGCGCAGCTCAAGACGCTGATCATCCGGGATGCGCACCATGTGGGTGCGGTTGTTGCCGCTGTAGCTGATGCCGCCTGGACTCCAGGTGGCTCCAGAGGTGGTGGGAGGGGCCGCCAGCCGGCGGTAGCTGTTCACCGTGGGGTTGGTGAGGCAGGCCAGGGCAGGAGCATGGGTGATCAGTCCTGCCAGGAACTGGTAGGCCACCGCCGAGAGACCGAGCTCACCGCTGGGGTCATGGAAGGCATTGCGCCCCTCGCGATCCCACAGGGACAGGTGGGTGTGGCAGCCGTTGCCGGTGAGGCTCGAGAACGGCTTGGGCATGAAGCTGGCCCGCAGGCCCTGCTGCTCCGCCAGGGACTTCACCATCACCTTGAAAAAGGCATGGCGATCGGCTGTCACTAGGGCATCGGCATAGCTCCAGTTCACTTCGAACTGGCCATTGGCATCCTCATGATCGGCCTGGTACGGCCCCCAGCCCAACTGCTCCATCCCCTCGAGCAGCGGGCCGATCAGCCCGTAGCGCCGCATCAGCGCCATCTGGTCGTAGCAGGGCTTGATCTGGGTGTCGGCGGGGTCGGCGATGGCCTCGCCGCTGGCCTCCAGCAGGAAGAATTCCGCCTCCACACCGCTGCGCAGCTGGAATCCCAGGGCGGCAGCCCGCTGCTGCTGGGTGCGCAACAACTGCCGCGGGCACTGGGCCATGGGAGCACCGTTGAGAGTGAGCTCGGCAGCCACCCAGCCCACTTCGGGCTGCCAGGGCAGGGGCATCAGGCTGGAGGCGTCCGGGATGGCCATCACGTCGCC
>CALJTZ010000339.1 GCA_937975655.1 uncultured Synechococcus sp.
CCTGGCCAGCCAGATGTCATCGGCCAATCAGCAAGTCGCCCAGGCCGGGCCCTACGCGGTCACCACGTCGGCCGCAGCCCCTGCCGCTGGCGCTCAAACCACGTCAGCTATCGCGGCTCGCCGCAAGCCCCTGGCCAACACGTCGTTGGCCATCGGCCCCCTCACCGCTGCCGGCCTCGGCACCGGCCTCAACATCGCGGTCTGACCATGGCAACTGCTGAACAGCGCTATCGGGCCATGGAGTCCGATCGCAATTACTACATGGATCGCGGTCGCCAGGCCGGCAAGTTCACGCTTCCGTACCTGGTCCCCTCCAGCAACGAGCCGACCACCGGCAGCAAGGAGCAGTTCCCCTTGCCATGGAACGGCATCGGCGCCAGGGGCTGTCTCAATTTGGCGAGTCGCATGCTTCTTGCCCTGCTGCCGCCGACTGAATCCTTCTTCCGCTTCGCTCTCAACGAAGTGGAGATGGTCAGGCAGGGCATCCCGATGGAGGCCAAAACCGAGCTCGAATCGGCCCTGGCCAACATGGAGCGGGAGGTGCTGCGCAGCATCGAGGCCACCAACGACCGGGTTGCATTTCACGAGGCCCTGCTGTGGCTGATCGTGACGGGCAACGTCCTGCTGTACGTCGGCAAGGAAGGGCTCAAGGTCTACCACCTGAACCGCTACGTCTGCTCCCGGGACCCGATGGGCAACCCGCTGGAGGTGATCACCTGCGAGGAGCTCGGGGTCCACACCCTTCCCCAGAAGGTGAAAGACATCCTCGAGTCCGACGACGAGGTGGCCAAGCTGGTCGGCGATGACGACGACCCCGTGGGCGACTACAGCCGCACGGTCAAGATCTACACCCGGGTGCAGTGGAACAGCGGCACCGTCACCTGGCGCCAGGAGGTGAAGGGGCAGGTGATCCCTGGGACCGAGGGCACGGCACCCGCCAACGCCAACCCCTGGATGCCGCTGCGCATGTCGCGGACGGACGGTCAGCCCTACGGCGTTTCGTATGTCGAAAGCGCTGCCCTGGCTGACCTGCAGACAGCTGAGGCCCTGTCTCAAGCAGTGGCCGAGGGGTCCCTGGCCAGCGCTGCCATCCGGTTTCTGGTCAAGCCCAGCGGGGTCACCAAGGCCAAGGCCCTGGCGGAAGCAGCCAACGGCGCGTTCGTGCCCGGCGATGTCAACGACGTGGCTGCACTGCAGGTTCAGAAGTCTTCCGACCTGAGCGTTGCGATGCAGGGCCTGGCCCGCATTGAAGCCAGGCTGGCCCAAGCCTTCATGCTCGCCGACGTGCGGGACTCGGAGCGCACCACCGCAGAAGAGGTTCGGCTCCAGGCGCTGCAGATCGAAAACTCCCTGGGCGCGATCTATTCGATCCTCACCACCGAGTTCCAGACCCCCTACGTCAGCCGGAAGCTGGATCTACTGATCCGCTCCGGGAAGATGAAGCCCCTGCCGGAAGATTTGGTCCGGCCTGTGGTCTCAGTGGGCCTGGCTGCAGTGGGCCGCAACAACGATCTGGAGAAGGTGGTGCGTTTTGTCTCCACCATCGGCCAGACCATCCCGGACGCTGTGCCCCAGTACATCGTTCCCGGTGAGCTGATCCGCCGCCTTGCATCCTCCATGGGTGTAGACATCTTGGGGTTGGTTAAAACTGACGAGCAGATCGCTCAAGAGCAGCAAGCCGCTCAACAGATGGCGATGGCCCAGCAAGCCATGGCCTCTCCCATGGCCGATCCGCAGAAGCAGGCCAATGCTGCTGCCATCGAGCAGCAGATGGCAGCAGAACAAATGCCCCCTGAAGCACCCATCGAATGAGCGACCTCAGCCTGTCCACAGCTGAAGCGATCAACGAAAGCCCCATCGCCCCCGGTCAGGAGGCGCTACTCGACGAGTTCATTGCCGAGCAGCAGGCGGAGGCCCAGGGCCAGGAGGACCAGAAGATCCTCGGCAAGTTCAACAGTCCCGAGGAGCTGGCCCGGGCGTACCAGGAGCTAGAAAGAAAACTGGGCCAGCCTCGAGAAGAGGCCAGCCCAGATGCGTCCACCACGCCGCAGCCCCAGGCTTACACCCGGGAAGAGGGTGTCAAGGAGTACGGCGAGTTCCTGGCCGACAAGTTCGAGGAAGCCGAGTTCAACCCCTTCGAGATGGCTGCGGCCTACGAGGCGGGCCAGGACATTGAGCCGTTCATGGCTCAGCTGGAGAGCGTTGGCATTCCCCGCCCGGTGGTGGAGCGCTACCTGGCAGAAGGTGGCGGCAGCCAGGCCGTTGAGCTGAGCGAGGGCGAGATCGCCGAGATGAAGGATCTCGTTGGCGGCGAGGAGTCGTTCACCCAGATCAGCCAATGGGCGGCGCAAAACCTCTCCAAAGATGACCTCGCCGAC
>CALJTZ010000340.1 GCA_937975655.1 uncultured Synechococcus sp.
CACGACGCTCTTCCGATCTGGTTGTGAGCATGGGTTCCGCCATCGATGCGATCGGAGCGGTGTCCGAGCCGGATCACTACCTCGCGGTTGCTGAATCAGCCCTGGAGATCTCCGTGAAGGAGCCGGCCCGCGAATGGCATCGGCGGCGCTGTCTGCTGCGGCAGGCTATGGGGGCAGCCGGCTTTGCCCAGCACCCCAACGAGTGGTGGCACTTCAGCTGGGGGGATCAGCTGTGGGCCTGGCGCCTAAATCACCCCCAGGCGCGCTACGGCCGCTGGCGGGAGAGCTGAGACGCAGGGCTGAGCTGGCTTGTGGCCAACGACTCAGCGATCCCGTTCGATGCCCATGGAGGTTGCCAGTTGGCTCGCCTGCTCCTTGCTGAGCAGGCCCTTGCTGATGCAGCGGTTGATGCTGGCCACGGCCATATCCCGCTGTAGGAGCTTGAGCTGCTCCACCACCGCGGGCGGTTGATCGGCATAGGCCGCAAGCTGCTGGCGGTAGCCGCGCAGCAGCTGTTCTGGCTGGCAGGTGGCCAGATCCGGTTGGAAGGTCTGCACTGGCGAAGCCGGCAAGGGCGGCATCTTTGACTTGGCTCGGGCCGCGCCGGCCCCGGGCCCGCTGAGCCCAGTAGCGAGTGCAATCGCCAGCACTGGTGCGGCAACTGGAAGGCGCCGGACCGATAACGCGGGGAGCTTCATGCCGTGGTGAGCAGCTGCTGAACCTGTTCCCGGCCCAGTTTGGCGATGTAATCCCCGAAGCTGCGCCGACCGCCAACGGCCTTCCAGCCCAGCAGCAGCGGCTCCAATGTGGTTTCCAGCTTCTCCAGGGGCATGCGCTCCAGGTAGGGCTCGGCCAGCCGGCTGAGGTTCGGGGTGCCCCCCAGCCAGAGCTGGTATTGGTCCACGCCATCCCCCACCAGACCCAGTTCGGCCATGTAAGGCCTGGCGCAACCGTTGGGGCAGCCGGTCATACGTACGAGGATCGGTTTCTCGATCTCGAGGCGCCGCAATTGGCCATCGAGCCGCTCCAGCACATCCGGCAGGATGCGCTCGGCTTCGGTCACCGCCAATCCGCAGAGGGGCAGGGCGGGACAGGCGATCGCGTGGCGGGCCAGGAGGGGGGGAGCCTCCGGAGTAGTGAGGCCAAGGGCAGCGAGGGCCTCCCGCACACTGCTGCGCTGGGCAGTACCGATGTTGCAGAGCAACAGATCCTGGTTGGGGGTGAGGCGAATTTCCAGTTGGTAGGTGTCGACCAACTGGCGCAGGCCTTTTTTCAGCTCACCCTGCAGGCGGCCGCAGAGCAGGGGCAGGCCCACAAACCACTTGCCGGCGCTCTGGCGATGCCAGCCGAGGTAATCCTCCAGCTTGGTGGTTGGTTCCAGCCGTAACCCCTTGATCGGGTGCGGGAAGTAGTGGGTCTTGAGCTCCTGCTTGAACCAGGCGATGCCGCGGTCGTGGATCAGATATTTCATGCGGGCGTGCCGCCGGGTCTGGCGGTCGCCGTAGTCCCGTTGCAGGGCCGCGATCGCTTGAACCAGATCGAGCACGTGCTCAGCGGCCACATAGCCGAGGGGATCGGCCGTGCGCGCGAAGGTTTCCTCCTTGTTGTGGGTGCGCCCCATGCCGCCGCCCACGTAGACATTGCAGCCCTTCAGAGCGCCACTGGCATCGGCGAAGGCCACCAGGCCGATGTCCTGGGTGAGCAGATCCACCGAGTTGTCGCCGGGCACCGTCACGGCGCACTTGAACTTGCGGGGCATGTAGGTCCCGCCGTAGAGAGGTTCATTGGTGTCGCCGCTGAACACCTTGCCCTCCAGTTGGCGGGCGCGCACCTTCTTCACCGGTGTCGAGGGCTTGATCCGGTAGGACAGTTCCCCGTCCACCCACAGGTCGAGGTACGACCCCTCGGCTGCCGTTGGCGAGAGCAGATCAGCCACGTCGTCCGCCAGTCGGCGTGCCGCCGGATAGGCCCCCTTCTCGTAGGGCGCGGCCGGTGCCATCACGTTGCGGTTGATATCGCCACAGGCGGCCAGGGTGGAGCCCATGGAGCGCACAATCGTGCCGATCACCTCCTTGAGGTTCTCCTTACGGATGCCGTGCATCTGAAAGGCCTGGCGCGTGGTGGCCCGCAGGGTGCCGTTGCCCAGGCGATCGGCCAGATCGTCCATGGCCAGATACAGGGCGGCAGGGATCCGGCCGCCCGGGCTGCGTAGGCGCAGCATCATCTGCCAGTCCTTGTCCTGCCCTTTAACCCGGTTCTCGCGGTTGTCCTGTTGGTAGCTGCCATGGAACTTCAGCAGCTGTACCGCCCCGTCACTGAAGTGGTTGCTGTCGTTGGCCAGCTCCGTGGCCAGGGGTTCCTTCAAATAGCCGCTGTCGGCCTTGAGTTGCTCAAATTTGGTGCGCTCGGCTCCAGTGGCGAGGCAGGGAGAGAAAGCCGCTTCGGCAGCGCTGCCCTCTGAGGTCTGCCCTGGAGTCACGGTCACGGCGTCGCCACTTACCTGGCCCGACCGTAGCGAAACGAGCGCTGGGCTTCGAATGCAGGGCTTTCAATACAGTGCTTGGCTGCCGTGGCCTGCTCTGTGTCGACCTTTCTTCTCGAGATTGGAACCGAGGAGCTCCCCGCCGATTTTGCACGTCTTGCCCTGCCGCAGCTGGAGCAGATGGTCCGCTCCGACCTGGCGGAGCAGCGTCTGGGCCATGGCCTGATCCACTGCACCAGCACCCCCCGCCGTCTGGCCGTGCTGGTGGAGGACTTGCCAGCTGCCGCCGCCGATCTCGAGGAAGACCGCAAGGGTCCGCCTGCTGGCCAGGCCTTCAAGGATGGGGCGCCGACCCAGGCGGCGATCGGCTTTGCCAAGCGCTGTGGCATCGAGCCCGCTGCCCTGGAGGTCCGCGACACCCCGAAGGGTCCATTTGTCTTTGCCCGTGTCCTCGAGCAGGGTCGCTCCAGCGTGGAGGTGCTCGCCGAGCACATCCCCCAGTGGATCCAGGCGTTGCAGGGGCGTCGTTTCATGCGTTGGGGCGAGGGGGAGAGTCGCTTCTCCCGCCCGGTGCGCTGGCTGGTGGCGCTGCTGGATGCCGCCGTGATTCCCGTCACGCTGCAGGGCAGTGATCCGCTCGTCCAGGCCGGCAATGTCAGCCGAGGCCATCGCCTGCTGGCCGACTCCGTGGTGATTCCTTCCGCCCAGGCCTACGCCGAGAGTCTTGCGGCGGTGGGTGTGGATGTGCAGCGCAGCAGCCGAGCTGCTGCCATTCGCACCGCCATCACTCAGGCGGCTGGCGCCCTGCAGGGCCGTCCCGACCTGCCGGA
>CALJTZ010000341.1 GCA_937975655.1 uncultured Synechococcus sp.
TGGGGCTGCACAGCTCAGCACCCAGAAGCTCCATCACTTCAGTTGGCAGCATCAAAGCCATGGATCTGCTCCTTCTCTACAGCTACAGCTACAGCTAGCCAGGGCAGTCGAATGCCCGTGCTCTTGGTCGCAAAGGCTACACATCTATGTATGGAGCTCGTGGCGCGGCTGCATGTGACGCTTACTGCTTGATCTGGATCGACAACCTGCTCAGGGCAGAGGAGGTGATCGCATGAATACGACCACTAAGGGCACAAGAAGACCTCACCCAGAGGGCGATTCACTTTCCACCACCGTTGGCATCGCCAGCGCACCCTTGAGCGGATGCGGGCGGCCTGATCAGCCCTGCAGCGCCTTGAGCTGTCGCCCCAGGGCCAGGAGCTCGGGCGTGATGCCATCGGGCAGCGCAGGGGCCGCCGCCGGCTGGCCATGCCCGGCCCGCGCCCGCGCAGCTGCCGCACGAGCTTCCGGGCTCATCCAGCGCAGATAGGTCGAGCGGTGTAGCTCCAGGCCGTGGCCCATCCACTCGGCGTGCTCCGCCATCGGGATGGCACTGGCCTCCGGGTGGCTCCAACAGCGCACCGCATAGGCATGGCGTAGGTCATAGGGGCGGCACCAGTCCTGGCCATCGCCCTCCCAGGCTCTCGCCCACAACTTGGGGGTCCCCCGCAGCTGAAATTGCTTGTAGAGGTAGTTGCTGAGGCTGGTGTTGTTGTTGGGCACCCGCTGCCCGCCCAGGTCCGTCCACTGGATCTGCCAGCGCTGCAGCAGCCGCTCCTGCATCTCGCCAAAGCGATCCCGCAGGCCGTAGCGCTCCACCCAGGCCATCGGCAGGGCCGGCGCCACGTGGGTCGCCGTCTTGGTGAGCTGATCGCCCGGCACCGTGATCCAGCCATGGCTGTCAATCGGCAGGACGTGCCAGACCTCCGAGGGCCGCAGGCCATAGGTGGCGATTAACCCATACACCCACTGCAGCAGGGGGTCGTCCAGCCCGTCGAGCCAAGCCTCCAGAGCCTCATCGCTCGGGATGGCCTTGGGCTTGCGCCGCGCGTCCTTGATCCGTTTGAGCTCACCGCCTTTGGGCTTGCGGGCCCGCAGCTCCACCACCAGCGGTTGCAAGTCCAGCCCCTGCTGGCGCTCCGGGCCGGCCTGGAGGGCCTGGTCCATCGCCGCCAGCGTCCCCAACCGCTTCTCGTAGACGCTCAGGGCCGAGGGTGACACCTCCAGGACCCAGCCCCGCAGCCGATCAATCGTCACGTGGCCCGGGATCGCGCTGAGCTGCTTCAGGTGACCCCGCATGTGGGCGCTGCTGCTGGCCTTCAGGCGGGCCTGAATGTGGTCGAGGGTGAGCGCAGCCAGCTCGGAGAAGGTCAGCCGGGGCGCGTTGGCGCTGGCCGGGTCATCGCCAGGCCATTGCCCCAGCCGTTCGGCATCCAGGCATCGGGCCAAGGCCTCCTCGATGTCCTCCATGCTGGCCGCCAGCAGCGGCTTCAGCGAGAACTGGCGCACCACCTTGCGGTCCGCGCCCAGCTGGCGAATGAGGATGAACGGGGAGCCGGGGGTGGCCCGCAGCCGATAGGAGACGTGCAGAGCCCGCAAGCGGGCATTGGCCTCCGTCCACACCTTGGCCGGCAGCGGCCGTAAGGGGCCCGAGCTGGCCCGGGTCACGCGGCCGGCAGGGCTTGGCCGCAACTGGCGCGTTGCGTCCGGGCCGCTCGCGGCGGGGATCGGCTGGGGCCCTTGGGCTTGCAACTCCAGCAGGAGCGGATGCAGGTCCAGGGGAGGCGGGCCGTCTGCCTCGGCCTTGAGGGCCCTGTCCATCACCAGATCGGAAGAGCACACGTCTGAACTCCAGTCACCTTGTACTATCTCGTA
>CALJTZ010000342.1 GCA_937975655.1 uncultured Synechococcus sp.
CGGTCACGGCCTTTGCGGAACTCCGCATCCATCAGCTGCTGCGTGACCCCGCCAGTCACGATCCGCTGCGGGCCAGTGCCCTGGATGCCGAGCAGTTGGCTGAGCTGGCCGATGCCAACGACCGCAGCGCCGCCCGCAGCAGCCTGGAAGCCCAGCTCCACCACTGGCGCACGGGGGAGCCGGTGATCGCCCGCGACTGGATTGCTGCGGAGCTCGAGGCCATGGCCCCCCTGGCGGCGGAGCTAGGCCTGCAGGGCGTTCTGGTGCCTGTGCAGCAGGTGCTCGGCCAGGGGAATCAGGCCATGCAGTGGCTGTCCGCCCATGCTGCAGGTAGCTCCGTGGCCACGTTGGTGGCCGACGGTGCGTCGGCGATGGCCGTGCTGGAGGCCAGGCTGAATGCAGGCCTTGCGACAGATCGAACCGGCACTTTGGGATGATCATGGATCGCCCGCTTGCCGTGCCCACCTCCATGGGGCCAACCCTTGCTGCCACTGGCTCTGATCCAGCAACCGGCCTCGCGGCTGGTGCCGCCGAGCCGAGGGTGATGCGCCTGCTGGGAGAACGGCTCGAGCTGGTGGAAGACCTCTGGCAGACCGTGCTGCGCAGTGAGTGCCCCCCCCAGCAGGCCGAGCGCCTGCTGCGCATGAAGGAGCTCAGCAACGGCATTGATGGCGGAGCTCCCGATCAGGCCTCCGAGGCTGCCACCGCGGCGATCGTGCAGTTGATCCGCGACATGGACCTGGCCGAGGCCATCGCTGCGGCCCGGGCCTTTTCCCTCTATTTCCAGCTGGTCAACATCCTCGAGCAGCACATCGAGGAAGACAGCTACCTCGCCAGCCTCCAGGCCCAGCACCCCGAGGCGGTGAGCGATCCCTTCATCCCGCCGCTGGCCACCCAGACCGAGCCGGCCACCTTCCGGGAGCTCTTTGCCCGGCTGCGGGGCCTGGGGGTGCCGCCCGCCCAGATCGAGCAGCTGCTCCAGGAACTGGATATCCGCCTGGTGTTCACAGCTCATCCCACCGAGATTGTGCGCCACACCGTGCGCCACAAGCAGCGCCGGGTGGCGGCCCTGATCCAGAAACTGCAGCAGAGCCAGCCCCTCAACGTGGATGATCGCCACAGCCTGCGCCAGCAGCTGGAGGAGGAGATCCGGCTTTGGTGGCGTACCGATGAACTGCACCAGTTCAAGCCCTCGGTGCTGGACGAGGTGGATTACGCCCTCCACTACTTCCAGCAGGTGTTGTTCGGGGCCATGCCACAGCTGCGCCAGCGCATCCGCACGGCCCTGGCGGCCAACTACCCCGATGTGGTGCCCCCCAGCGATGCCTTCTGCACCTTCGGCTCCTGGGTGGGTTCAGACCGTGACGGCAACCCGTCGGTTACCCCTGAGATCACCTGGCGCACGGCCTGTTACCAGCGCCAGCTGATGCTGGATCGCTACATCGCGGCGGTGGCTGATCTGCGCGATCAGCTCAGCATCTCGATGCAGTGGAGCCAGGTGAGCGCTCCCTTGCTCGAGTCGCTCGAGATGGACAGGCTGCGCTTTCCGGAGATTTACGAGGAGCGCGCCGCCCGTTACCGGCTCGAGCCCTATCGCCTCAAGATCAGCTACGTGCTGGAGCGCCTGAAGCTCACCCAGCAGCGCAACCAGCAGCTGGCTGCCGCCGGTTGGGAAGCCCCGGGCGATGCCAAGCCGGCCTTGCCGGACTTCGGCCAGGGTTCCCTGGCTCCGGCGCCCGCCCCGGAACTCCACTACGCCTCCGTGACCGAGTTCCGCAGCGACCTGGAACTGATCCAGGACAGCCTGCAGGGCACGGGCCTGAGCTGTGAACCCTTGCAGGGCCTGATCGCCCAGGTACACACCTTTGCCTTCTGTCTGGCCAGCCTGGATATTCGCCAGGAGAGCACCCGCCACAGTGACGCCCTCGATGAGCTGAGCCGCTATCTGCAGCTGCCCCAGCCCTACTCCGCGATGGATGAGGAGCAGAAGGTGCAGTGGCTGCTCACCGAGCTCAAGACCCGGCGGCCCCTGATTCCGCCTGCGGTGCAGTGGACGCCCGCCACGGCTGAAACCTTCGATGTGCTGCGCATGCTGCATCGCCTGCAGCAGGAGTTCGGCGGTCGCATCTGTCGCACCTATGTGATCTCCATGAGTCACACGGTGTCGGATCTGCTGGAGGTGCTGCTGCTGGCCAAGGAGGCCGGCCTGGTGGATCCCATGGCCCAGCGTTCCGACCTGCTTGTGGTGCCCCTGTTTGAAACGGTGGAAGACCTCAAGGCCGCCCCGGCGGTGATGGAGCGGCTGTTCCAGGAGCCCTTCTACCGCCAGTTGCTGGTGAGCAGCAGCCCCACCAGCCGGCCCCTGCAGGAGCTGATGCTCGGCTATTCCGACAGCAACAAGGATTCCGGCTTCCTCTCCAGCAACTGGGAGATTCACCAGGCCCAGATCGCCCTGCAGCAGCTCGCCACCCGCCACGACGTGGCCCTGCGCATCTTCCACGGCCGCGGCGGGTCCGTGGGTCGTGGGGGTGGGCCTGCCTACCAGGCGATCTTGGCCCAGCCCAGCGGCACCCTCAGCGGCCGCATCAAGATCACAGAACAGGGGGAGGTGCTGGCGTCCAAATACTCCCTGCCGGAGTTGGCGCTCTACAACCTGGAAACCGTCACCACGGCGGTGCTCCAGAACAGCCTGGTCACCAGCCGTGTGGACGACACCCCCAGCTGGAACGAGCTGATGGCGCGGCTGGCGGCCCGCTCCCGCAGCCACTACCGGGCCCTGGTGCACGAGAACCCCGATCTGGTGGCCTTCTTCCAGCAGGTCACCCCGATTGAGGAGATCAGCAAGCGGCAGATCTCCAGCCGCCCGGCCCGCCGCAAGAGTGGCGCCA
>CALJTZ010000343.1 GCA_937975655.1 uncultured Synechococcus sp.
GTGCCGCTGATTGTGGACAACACGGTGGCATCGCCCTACCTGTTGCGCCCCATCGAGCACGGCGCCGACATCGTGGTGCACTCGCTCACCAAGTACCTGGGCGGCCACGGCACCACCATGGGCGGCGTGGTGGTGGGCTATGAGATGGGTCGCCAGCTTGATATCCCCACGATGTTCTGCGAACGCGTGGACGGTAAATTTGAGTTGCGCCGCGGGTTTTCCATCGAAAAAGGCGCACGTGTGCTGATCGTGGAAGACGTGGTGACCACCGGCGGCTCCTCGCTCAAGGCCGTGCACCAGTTGCGCGAAGCCGGCTTTGTGGTGGAGCGGGTGGTGACCATCGTGGATCGCCAGGAAGGGGGCCAGGCAGCCATGGAGGCCGCCGGGCTCGACCTGCGCAGCCTGTTCCTGCTGGAGGAGGTGGCGGCCACCTCGGCAGCCATGAGCACCCCTACCCACCCATGAGCGCCCCTGCCCGCTGGAGCAGCCCGGTGAGCCGGATCCGCCTGGACGGCCGCGACACCCTGCGCTTCCTGCACGGCCAGAGCAGCCAGGCGATCGGTGCCAGCAGCGCACACCAGGCCGCTAAAGCCCCGAAGCCAGCGGCGGCGTTCACGGGCATGCCTGCCAGCAGCTGGGCCGGAAAGCTCAGCATGTAGGGGAAGGGCGTGGCCAGGGCGAAGCTCTTCACGGGAGCCGGGAAGGTGTCCAGCGGGGCCACCAGGCCAGAGAGGAAGAGGTAGGGAATCAGCAGTAGGCGATCCAGCGCCGCTGCCCGCTCGCTCCAGAAGCACAGCATGGTCACCACGGTTTGGAGCAGGAAGCGCAGGGCGAAGGCCGCCCCGACCGCCAGCAGCCCCAGCAGCAGGGCTCCGGGGGAGGGCAGCGCCAGGGCGGTGGGCTGCAGCAGCGCCAGCACCGCCAGCATCAGTGCCACGAACGGGATGCGGGTGGCCTGCTCGGCGATGTGGGCGGCCAGGTAGCGCCAGAGGGGCTGCAGGGGCTGCAGCAGATAGGGAGAGAGCTTGCCCTGCAGGGCGTCCTCCTCGAACACGTGGATCAGCCACACCACCGTGAACTGGCGCACCACGAAAGCCGCGATGAAGTAGTGGCTCAGCTGCTGGGGGCTCAGGCCTGCTGCCACGGCGCCACCGGACCCCTGCCACACCCCCAGCATGATCAGGGGCAGCACACCGGAGAGGGCCCAGAGGGCAATCTCGGCGCGGTATTCGAGCATGTAGGCGTACTGGCTGGCGAGCAGCACCCGGGCGATCCGCAGGGCGCGCCTCACGCCACACTCCCCTGGCGGAACAGCCGCCCGATCAGTTCCTCCACGGGGGGATCGCCCACTTCCAGATCGAGCACGTCGAAACGGCTCAGCAGTTCCCCAACCTGCTGGGTGAGCTGTTCGCGGGGGATCAGCAAGCGCACCTGGTGGCCCTGCAGCGATTCGAGCTCGCTATAGCCCTGGAACTCCTCAGCGGTGGCCAGGTGGCGCAGCTCCAGACGCACCTCGCGCTGGGGGGCCAGGCGGGTGGTGAGCCCCTCCAGGGATCCGTCGTAGAAGAGGCGGCCCTGGTGGATCAGCAGTACCCGCGGGCACAGGGCCGTGATGTCGCCCATGTAATGGCTGGTGAGCAGCACGGTGGCGCCATAGCGGCGGTTGTAATCCGCCAGGAAATCGCGCACCCGGGCCTGGGCGTTCACATCGAGGCCAAGGGTGGGCTCATCGAGAAACAGCACGGCCGGACGGTGCAGCAGGGCGGCCAGCAGCTCCGCTTTCATGCGCTGGCCTAGGGAAAGTTTGCGCACGGGTCGGCTGAGCTCCTCGCCGAGCTCGAGCATGTCGGCCAGCTCGTGGATGCGCCGCTTGGCCTCGCTGTCGTCGATGCCATACACGGCGGCATTGACGCGGAAGGAATCCAGCGCCGGCAGATCCCAGATCAGCTGCTGCTTGTTGCCCATCACCAGGGTGATCTGCTCAAGGAAGCGGGGCTGGCGCCGGGCCGGTACCCAGCCGGCCACCTGCACCGATCCCGCCGAGGGATGGATCAAGCCCGTGAGCATTTTCAAGGTGGTGGTTTTGCCGGCTCCATTGGGGCCCAGGAAGCCCACGATCTCGCCGGGCTCCACTGCAAAGCTCACCCCATCCACCGCCACCACGTCGCGATGGCGGCGGCGCAGTAGGTGCTCCACACTGCCGCGCAGGCCGGATTGCCGGTCGGCAACGCGGTAGGTGCGGCTCAGCTGGTCAACGGAAACGATCGGCATGCAGCACTCAGGCCGCTTCCACTCTGGTGAGGCCGGAGGTGAACAGGAACACGCCAAGCCCCAGCTGATGGGACTGGCCATCAATGGCGGCCATGCCGCCGCAGGCGTAGTCGACTAGGCGTTGGCCGGCGGCCTCGGGCAGGGCCGAGAGGTTGATCACGATCGTGCGGTTGCAGCGCACGGCCTCGATCAGCTGCTCGGCCTCCGCCATGGTGGTGGGGGCCATCACTAGCACTTCCGGGCCGTGCAGCCTGGGATAGCCGGGGCCCGGCTGGGGCTGAACGGGCGATGCGGCCGAAGTGATCATCGCGGTTTAGCGGGCGACAGGGGCGTCGTGGCGGCGAAACAGGCCGTCGAGGTAATGGCGCGCCACCGCCCGGTCCTGACTGCCGTGCTGAAACAGAAACCCCGCCAGTGCCGCCTGCATCAGCCGGTACTGGTCCCACTGCGGATGCACCCGCACGAACTCCCGCATGGCGTCGTACAGGTCCTCGGGGAACTGGTTCTCGACACTGACGAACTGGGGAGCGTGGTCGGGGATCTGCTTCATGCGTTCGCTGCTCGGGGGTCCATGACGCCACAACCATCCCGCATCGTCAAAACGGCCTGTCGCGGAGTGCCGGAATAAGACGCCAGATGCGACTGACCGGCTGGGTGGGCCTCTGGCGCCCTGGCGCCACTGCAGGGCCGGGCCAGAGTTATTTGCCCGTTGGCGTCAAGAGCTGCTCGGCTTTCCCCATCCCGGTGGCTGGCTGGTGCTGGGGTGATGGGTCTCAGCTGCTGCGGCTGTGGAAAACAACCCCTAGGAGCTGGGGAAAAGCCCATCGCTCAGCGTTGCTGATCAATCGCCGCTGCTGCGCTTCTGCGGTAGGGGCGACAAGGGGCCAGGGGCTAGCTGCTGATCTGGCCATGGCCGCTGGCTGCAGGCCTGGCCAGGCGTTTGCATCCGATCGCTGCAGATGCAACGTGAATCGGGAGCTGGATCAACGCTGCGTGGAGCTGGCCCTGGCTGATCTGCGCCTGCTGGAGGCGCAGCAACGCCAGCGGGCCCTGGCGCAGTTCCACGCCATCGATCCGCGGCTGGCGGAACGGCTGCGATTGGAACTGGCCTACAGCCTCAGCTGACAGGGGCCTGGCCCGGTGACGTTCAGACGCCGCGACCGAGCAGCAGATCCCGGGCGCCATTCACGAGTTGCATGGTGTCGTGCTGGCCGCCGCGATCCGGATGGTGTTCGGCGGCGGCCTCCTTCCAGGCGCGGCTCACCTGGGGTTCGGTGAGCCGGCCGGAGAGGGGCAGGTGCAGCCGCTGGCGCGCCACGATGGCGTCCAGGTCGGGGTGTTTGCCGAGGGGGCCCCAATCGGCCTTGCTCAGGGCTGGGCTGCGTTTCTTGCCCGACTTGCGGCGGCTGCCCTTGGCCCCGGCCTTGCCGCCAAATCCCTTCTGCTCAGCGCCGTCATCGCCACTGCTGCTGCGTTGCCGGCGGCTGGCGGAGCGGCTGAGGGCTGGCAGGGTTTCGGGCATCTCAGGCTCGCGCATGGCCTCTAGCCTCCCGCACCACGCGCCCATGAAAAAGGCGGACTTGGATGTCCGCCTTGGGGTCCCTCTTGCACCCTGGAGTGCTCAGCGGCCTGGGCCGCTGGCGTCATGACACC